>NZ_JAUBSF010000004.1:0-172337 GCF_036704615.1 Microcoleus sp. K4-B3 | reverse complement strand
CGATTTTGCCTAAGGCATCTGCCGCGATCCTACGCACATCAGAGTTTGAATGTTCAACGAGTTTAAGTAATCCCGGAATCGCCTGAGCGTCACCTATTTTGCCTAAGGCATCTGCCGCGCTCCTACGCACATCAAAGTTTGAATGTTCAACGAGTTTAAGTAATCCCGGAATCGCCTGAGCGTCACCTATTTTGCCTAAGGCATATGCCGCGCTACTACGCACAAAATAGTCTGAATCTTCAACGAGTTTAAGTAATCCCGGAATCACCTTTTCGCCACCGATTTTGCCTAAGGCATCTGCCGCGCTCCTACGCACATCAGAGTCTGAATGTTCAACGAGTTTAAGTAATCCCGAAATCGCCTGAGCGTCACCTATTTTGCCTAAGGCATATGCCGCGCTCCTACGCGCATCAGAGTCTGAATCTTCAACGAGTTTAAGTAATCCCGGAATCACCTTTTCGCCACCGATTTTGCCTAAGGCATCTGCCGCCCTCCAACGCACATCAGAGTCTGAATGTTCAACGAGTTTAAGTAATCCCGGAATCGCCTGAGCGTCACCGATTTTGCCTAAGACATCTGCCGCCCTCCAACGCACATCAGAGTCTGAATCTTCAACGAGTTTAAGTAATCCCGCAATCGCCTTTTCGTCACCGATTTTACCTAAGGCATATGCCGCGATCCTACGCACATCAGACTCTGAATCTTCAACGAGTTTAAGTAATCCCGGAATCGCCTGAGCGTCACCAATTTTGCCTAAGGCATATGCCGCGATCCAACGCACATCAGAGTCTGAATGTTCAACGAGTTTAAGTAATCCCGGAATTGCCTGAGCGTCACCGATTTTGCCTAAGGCATCTGCCGCGCTACTACGCACATCAAACTCTGAATGTTTAACGAGTTTAAGTAATCCCGGAATCGCCTGAGCGTCACCGATTTTGCCTAAGGCATCTGCCGCGCTACTACGCACATCAAAGTTTGAATCTTCAACGAGTTTAAGTAATCCCGCAATCGCCTGAGCGTCACCAATTTTGCCTAAGGCATATGCCGCCCTACTACGCACATCAAAGTTTGAATCTTCAACGAGTTTAAGTAATCCCGGAATCGCCTGAGCGTCACCAATTTTGCCTAAGGCATATGCCGCGCTACTACGCAAATCAGACTCTGAAGCTTCAACGAGTTTAAGTAATCCCGCAATCGCCTGAGCGTCACCGATTTCGCCTAAGGCATATACCGCCCTACTACGCACATCAGACTCTGAATCTTCAACGAGTTTAAGTAATCCCGGAATCACCTTTTCGTCACCGATTTTGCCTAAGGCATCTGCCGCCCTCCAACGCACATCAGAGTCTGAATGTTCAGTGAGTTTAAGTAATCCCGGAATCGCCTCATCCGATCGCACTTCATCCAAAAGCTCAACCTTCAACCACCGCGGCACATCCAACTCATCCACCAACCCAACCGTGCGCTTCTGAAACTCCCGCTGCACCTCCCCCGCCAGCCGCGCCCCCAACCTCCAATCCACCTCCAATGCCAGCCGCACCACCCGCACCGCCTGCACCTCATCCCGCAACAAGGACAGCATGAACGCCAGAGGCTCCGTCCATTTAAAATAATTCAAATAGAAATGCTGCAACCGTTCATCCTCGAGCGCATCAGGATGCTTCTCAACCAAAAGTTTCAGCAAGGCCCGCGCCGCATAATACTCCTGAAATAATTGGTGATGAAACTCAATTTCCTCCGGCTTTGCCGCCACCTGCAACAGATGGTGCTCCAGCAAATCCTCTAGCCACTCCTTCGCCTTGGTTGGCGCATCCACCACCCCCCGATCGCGCAACCAGCACTCCAAAATCTCCTCAGCCCGATCGCGAGAAATCGCCACCCAGCCATCGCTGGGGGGCTGCGAGTCACCCTGCAACATCACAAAAGCCAACTGCTGCAAAACCTCCGACTTGAAGCGCCGAAAATCATCCGAAACCGACGCACCGCCCTTAAACTCCTCATACTGGCGATCGAACTCCTGAAACAACTCGCCCTTACTCTGGGGAATTTTCCCGGTATTTTTAAACACCTTACACATCATTTCCAGTAGTAACGGCGTTTCGGCAATCTCTCGCAGGCGATCGCGCAATTGTCGCAGCAGCAAATCCCCATGTTGTGGCAAATGCTTGTGCACAAACTCCCGCATCTGCGGTTGCGTCAGCGGACACATCGCCAGTTGTTGCTCAATTCCCAAAGATCCACCCAGCGCCAAATCCCGCGTCGTGAAAATCATAGGCGTATCGGAATTGTCGTCGCGAAATAGCTGCAATTCCTGTCGCCGTTGTTGCGATGGCATCTCATTCAAGCCATCCAGCAACAGCAGTAACTTGCCATCAAACAGCAAATCCTCCACCTCTGTGTCGCTCACTCTGAGCTTTGCTTGGCGAAATTCGGCACAGATTGCTTCTACGATCGAGCGATCGCTCCTCAACTGCACCAACACCGGAATCTGTCGATCGCCCTCATTGAGCGCTTCTAGTGCCAATTCCCACCGAAAACGCTGCAATACCGTCGATTTTCCCGAACCTGGCTTACCCAGCAGCAGCACTTTTCCCTGCTGCACGTACTTGCGGAGTCCCGCCAGCACTTCCAGCCGCTCGATTTTCGTTTCTGGTTTATTTTGTGCGGATCGAGGTTGCGATCGTCGATCCTCCGGTGTAATTTCCACCCGCACCTCCACCTGTAAATCCGTCAGGGTGTAGAGATGCTGTTGTTTTTTATAAGACTCAACCAGGGATTGCAGATATTTAGGAAAATCAACTGGTGTCGCCATTTGATTATAGATTTTAGAATATGGGTTTATTATAGATTTTTTCTCGATCGGCGATCGATGCTGAAAATTCGGGACAAAATCACATCATATTAAATCCGGCTTTAGTACCCCCTTTTCTCTTAGTCCCCCTCTGCTCGGACTTCGTATGTGTAGACGCGATTTCCAATCTCCGGGCTATCTCAACATCGTGAAAGCCACATCAGCAACAGGCTTTCCGGCCTGTTCCACAAAGAGTAAACCCGGACTTATTATAAATATCAGAATAACCAGCAATCAAAATAACCAGCGGGCGGCGAATCGTCATGAAAAATTTGAGCTTTGTCTAAAGTAGGTACAGCCTCCGCCAATTCTGTACCTAATTTTACTTCCTGTGATCTGTCTGTTAATGAAAATGAAAATTGATAGCCATCTTGCAAATATTTTGCCCTAGCAACAATCTCGTCTTTCTCTAAAATAGCGCTGTTAGTACCAATCAAAACGCTGTTAATATCCTTCCACGGACACACGCACACCTGAGAAAACACGCTTTGAAAAGTCTTGATTTTTTCCGCATAAAACTCATCTCTTTGCAGGATATTTACCAGCACAACTCCCTCACTTGACAAGTGTTTCTTGCAGAGTTGATAAAATTCTTTCGTGGCCAGCCGGTGAGGAAAGTAGCCGTTGCCAAAAAATACGTCGGTCATGATGATATCGTACTGCATATCGGGATTTTGCTGTTCCAGATACTCTCTGCCGTCTTGAATTGTCACACTCAGCCGATCGTCAAACTGCACCCCAAAACACTGTGTAGCTGCTTCGATCGCGATCGGATCGACATCCGCACATTCTATAACAGTTTCCGGCAAATAGTGGTGCAAAACTAAGGGAATTCTGCCGCCGCCAAAACCAGCTATGTAGATTCTTTGAGGTTGGTTTTGCCACACTAAACCCAACATCATCGCTTGGGTATATTCTGAAACTAAATGCAGTGGATTGTTGAGGTCGAAAACAGATTGCAGTAAATCTGTATGCAAATTAACTTTTTCTACTAAAGATAGCTTAATGTGCGATCGATCTTTTGTGACTGCAACATAGTGAACACCAGAATCTTTGCAAAAAATAACTTTGTCTGGCTGTTGTTGCAGCCAAGCCAGCCGCTGTTGAATGGCAGCTAAATTCATACGTTGCCAATTTTGGCGATCGTCAATCATGTAATAGCAAATCCCACTTATTTCTTAGTCTGCGCAGGCGGACGAGAGTTTGTGTAAATGCGATTTTAATCGCGGATATATAAATTAAGCAGACAGTATCCGTTTGTATGCCACCAACTCCAAACCCGAAATCGAAAAATCCACTCTTTCCCAATCTTGCTTGTCACCTTCCAAATTTTCAAAGGCTGCTGAGGTGAGCAAAATCTCTCCCCGTTCCGCTAAATCCTCTCCCAGCTTCGATGCCAGATTAAATTCGGACCCGTACATATCCTCTCCTTCCAGCATCAAAACATCGCCGCAACCAATACCAATGCAGAGGTGAATGTCCATTTCCGGCGGCAGTGTCGTGTTAACAGCCGCCGTTTGTTTCACAGAGTCGATCGCAGCTTCCACCGCCGATTTTACATCGGTAAACACTGCAAAAATATTGTCGGCTTCCTCCTTGACTACAGTACCGCCACATTCGGAAATTATCGGTTTGACAATTCCGTGCATCCGGTGAATCATTGCCAAAAAATGAATGATTCCGTATCGGACTGTCGTGCGCGAAAATCCCGACATATCCATTACTAAAATTGCGTAATTTTTACGGAAAGTTGCATTAATTTTTTCATCAATTTCCGCCATTCTTTCGGGATGTTCGTTTCTTTCTTGCAGCAACTTTTCCAAGTTAGCCCGGTTATTTGTTTTCATTTAAGTTTATTTAATTTAATTCCCAATCGCGACACAGTTCTTGAGGGCGGCCAGCAGGATGAACCGCACAGTTTAGCCCGTCCCTACCGTAATAATAATCGCAGACTTTGCAAGGTTTAGTTTGCTCTAATTTTTTCCTCAAAATTGCCCGGATTGTCTGAACTCGGTTGCGATACTTGTTGGCATTCGAGTGACTCGGTTCAATTGCCAAAGCTTGCTCGAAAGCTGCTAAGCTGGAATCGTACAATTTAATAATTTGAGGGCTGTATTTTGTCCAAGCATCGGCGTGGCTTTGATAAAGTTCGACTGTATTTAAATTTAAAATTCCGTATTCCGTCCAAGCGTCAGCAGAAGCTCGATCGAACTTAATATTGGCATTGAGCAAAACTTTTTTGATCGTTGCCAAAAGTTCCCTCGGCTGCCAAGGTTTGCTAACATAAGCCTCGGCGCGATCGCCCTGGAACCTCGAAAATAAAGCTAACTGCTGTCCTTTCCCTGTTAAAAATACCACCGGTATGTTCCGAGTTTCGGGATTAGCTTTAATTAAACGGCAAACGCCGTAGCCGTCTAAACGGGGCATTATGACATCTAATAATACTAAATCGGGGCAATTTTTCTCAAGTTTATCCAGCGCTTCCACACCGTCAGATGCCTGAATTACATTCAATCCGCTGCATCTCAACTGATGTGAAATGCACTCGCGCTGGCTGCGGGAATCTTCCACAACTAAAACTGTACTCATCACTCCCCACCTGGTTTTTGAAGTAAACTTGTCCGCTGCTGCGAGTTGTCCTTGCTGAAATCAGTTTACCCGCATAGGATGAATTTGTTATCACTCGCAATCTAAATTTACTCAAATTGCAACAAATCTTAAACAGGGAAGCAAAGGTGATACTTATCAGAAAATGCTGGTTTTCAATAGGCGGATAATTGTTCAAGGTTTTGGTAGCAAATATGCGGCTTTTAAGCATTAATAACGGCAAATCGTACTGATGTCGGACGAAAACTTTGTTGAATTGCAACAGATAATCGGCTACTGTATACGTTGAAGTTCTGAAGGACGACAAATGAATCGATTGCTCCTCACTTTATTGGTAAGTCCAACGCTGTTTGGATCTGTGATGTCTTTAAGCGCGATCGCAAATCCCGCTCAAATTACCGAAACACCAGGCCAATCGGCTGATTCGCCCAAGTGTGTGCGATCGCCCCACACTCAGCGCCTGACTTGCGTGCGCCTCCCCGCCAAAACCGCTGCTGCTAATTCTCAACCAAAAATCAGTTGGCAGCGCCCTGCTGACGAACAGGTGGCAATGCTGGACTTTTCCGAAGAAGAAAGCGATGCCGCCGTGGCGATGTTTGGCTGCGACTGCCCGGCTTGTATCAATTCCCTGCGCCAGTTGCGCGGTGTGCCGCTGTTACCGGTGTAAGGCCGATCGATCTCATATGTTGCACCATTGTCAATTAACCTTTTATGAACAGGCAAGATGCCTGTTCCACAAGAAAATTTATCTTTTGTGGAACAGGCATCTTGCCTGTTGCTGACAATGGTGCAGGATATCAGATCGGTCAGACAGCATTGGGAGTCAGGCTTAAAAACCAGGTTTCCGATCGCTGCGCGCTTTTGAGTGCCTTTAGCTTTCTCACTTTTAGAGAAATTGTAGTCAATTTGTTCCATGATTTCTAGAGATTTTTTATCTCTCAAAACCGGGTCTCTACTTTTTAGCTAGAACTTGTTTAAGTTGAGCAGTTGCTTGCTCAATTTTTTCGATACTACCTGGGTTGACCAATCCGTAGTAGTCAAAAACGTAAACTCGATTATTTTTTGTGGCTGTTAGTTGATTCCAAAATGAATCAGATTTATATTGGTCTAAAATTCCTTCTCCCCGATCGACTACAATGATTACTTCGGGATTAGCCTCTAAAATCTTTTCCGCTGAAAGCGTCACGTAGCCTCGCACGGGGCTATCTCCTTGCACTTGGGCTGCGACATTTTTCACGTTAAACTTACCCAGCAAATCTCCAGCCCAACTGCTTTGATTGGGCGATAAAATCGGTTGTCTGCTTACCAAAACTAAAGTGGCGGGGCTTTGATTCGGGATCTCTGATAAAAATGTTTGGTAGCGTTTTAACAGAGGTTCGGGATTGGCATTGAGGGATTTAGCTAAAGTTGTTGTTAACTCTTCTAGGGATGTCCAGCTATCAACTTGAGTGAGTAAAGTTTTAATTCCAAGCTGCTGCAATTTTTGCATTGTTTGGTCGTGAAATCCCGACGCACCAACCACCAAATCCGGTTTCAATGCGATGATTTTTTCCAAATTGGGAGGGGTACGTTCGCCAGTGACTGCGGTAATTCCTGTAAATTTGGGGTTGCTGCTGACTAATTTGCTGCCGGGAATTCCTACAAGTTTGGTTTTGTCGAGTTGATGGATAATATCGGCGGTTAAAGGTGTTAAAGCTACAATTTTTTGTACTGATTCGCTGTTAGTTGTTTGTGGCTGATTTGCTGGCGCAACAGCAGTAGTTGATTGCTGAATTTGGGGTGGAGTGGCCGCGGAGCAAGCGGTAAATGCTAAACTCAGCAACAGGATAGCGGTACGATAAAAAAAAGTTTTGTACATAGTTTAGGCTGGAGTTACAGCGAGTTTAGGCGCGGTTGAGACAGAATTGACGGGAAGTTCGATCGCACTTTAGCGCTTAATGATTTAAATATCAATAGTTTACGGTAGATTTTGTATAAAAAACCGCCTTTGTTGCCTGAATGCAAATTTTTTAAGTATCTCTTAAGTTTTATTCTACCCTGGGAAATCAAGACTAGGCAATAGTTTAAAGCCTGTGGCACTCAGATAGAACAGCGGATTGCGGCAATCAGTTAATAGAAATAATTATGAGTAAATTGAGAACTTAGTGCTAGGGCAAGGTTATACTTATCATAAAAATATTAAGTGTGAAGAGTAGGAGCGATCGCACAAATCTGCAAGCCTACAGAAGTTTCTAAAATGATAGCTTCTACGCCAAAAATCTGAGCTAAATTATCAGGAGTTAAAACTTCTGCGGGAGTTCCTACACAAAAAAGTTCCCCTTTATTTAACATAGCAATCCGCGAACTGTACCTGGCAGCTAAATTAATTTCATGCAGCACCGTAATAATCGTCAATTTTTGTTTTAGATTTAGTTGGTTAAGCAACTCTAACAATTGCAACTGATAGCAAATATCTAAATAAGTCGTAGGTTCATCTAATAGCAAAACTTGCGGACTTTGAGCCAAAGCTAAGGCGAGGAAAGCGCGCTGGCGTTCGCCTCCTGAGAGTTGTTCGACAGGGCGATCGCGAAATTCCTCAATCCCAGTTTGAGCGATCGCAACCTCCACCTTTTCCGCATCTTCCTTACTCAATTCCCACTGCCACCAACCCTGGTGAGGAGAACGCCCCAAACTAACTAATTGCCTTACGGTCAAACCTTCCGGTACTGTTTGCTGCTGCGGCAAAATCGCTAATTTTTGAGCGACAACAGCAGCAGGTTGAGTATGAATTGCTTTGCCGTCGAGCAACACACTTCCTTGCTGCGGAGTTAGGATGCGGCTAACTAACTTCAAGAAAGTAGACTTACCAGAACCGTTGGCACCGATGAGACTCAACCACTCACCAGGTTGTAAAGATAAAGTGATGTTGTGGGCGATCGCAACTTCGCCGTAACCACCAGTTAAATTTTGAATTTCTAAAGACATTATATTTTGTTATTGGTTATTGGTTATTGGTAATCGGTAATCGGTAATTAATTGTGCGTCTTCCTTCTTCCCTCTTCCTTCTTCCTTCTGCCTTCTTCCTTCTGCCTTCTGCCTTCTTCCTTCTTATTAATAACTAGAACGCCGATAAAGCAGCCAAACAAACAGCGGAGAACCCAACAAAGCCGTAACCGTACCCACAGGCAATTCTACCGCACCCAAACGAGCCAAAAAATCCGCAAAAGTCAACACCCAAGCACCGCCAATCGCACTCAGCGGCAACACAAAGCGATAATCATTACCAACCAACAAACGCACCCCGTGAGGCACAACCAATCCCACAAAACCAATCAATCCGCCGATGCTGACAGCACTCGCAGCGAGCAAAGTAGCAACACCCCCAATCAACAAGCGCGATCGCACCAGCGAAACCCCCAAACCAACAGCTAAATCGTCGCCCAAAGCCAGCAAATTTATCGATCGACCCAAAAAACATCCTAACAGCAAAGCAGCCAAAATATAAGGTGCTGCCACCTGCAAATCCGACCAACCGCGACCGTTCAAACTGCCGATCAACCAATTCAAAGCAGCTTGCAAGCGGCTGTCTTCAGCTAACAGCAGCAGTGTAGTTTGTATTGCCCCAAACAGAGAACTCACAGCCACACCAGCTAAAACCAAACGTTCAACAGAAATCCCCGTTTTAGTTTTTCCCAAAAAGTAGACCAGCATCGAAGTTAAAATAGCACCTATCCAAGCCGCCAAAGGCACCCAAGTTTGAAATATTCCCAAAGTCAGCATGGTAATCGCAACCAACCCTGCACCCGCCGAAATTCCTAATACAAAAGGATCGGCTAAACCGTTGCGGAGCAAACCTTGCAGCAAAGCCCCCGACATTCCTAAAGCCGCACCAACCGTCAGCGCTGCCGCCACTCTGGGCAAACGCAATTCCCAGAAAATAGTTTGATTGACAGCATCACCTCGGTGCAGAAATGCTTGCCACAATTGATCGGCACTCATCGGCACCGCACCAAAAGAAAGCGAAAGGGCGATGGTTAAGAGCAAACCCAATCCTAAGAATACAACTGCCTGAAAAACTCGATATTTTAGCCAGATTTTTTGCAGATTCACTACATTACACCACAATCTTGATTAACAGCACTAAATACCATATTTCCTCTGTTTTGAATGCTCGAACTCGTTAACTACAATAACAATAACCGCTTCACCTGAAGAAGGCTTGAGTGGGAGCAGATGAGCAGGCGATCGCACCCGTCGGCAAAATTAAATGTATAATATTAACGAAGTAAACCGCTACAAGTGAATCATGTCCGCAAACACCGCGCTACCCGCAGCCCTAGCTAAAATCGTCCAGCGCTTTCAGCGACACTCCGATCCGAAACAGCGCTACGAACAACTGCTGTGGTATGCCAAGAGACTCCCAGCATTTCCCGAAAGCGACAAACTGCCGGAAAACAAAGTTTCTGGCTGCGTGTCGCAAGTTTATATTACTGCAAATTTGGCAGACGGAAAAGTTCTTTATCAAGGCGATTCAGACGCTCAGTTAGTCAAAGGATTAGTTGGCTTGCTGGTGGAAGGTTTGAGCGGATTAACGCCTGCTGAAATTGTCACCATTACCCCAGATTTTATTCAAGACACGGGCTTGAATGTGAGTCTGACACCTTCCCGCGCTAACGGATTTTACAACATCTTTCAAATGATGAAAAATAAGGCACTTGCTTGTGAATTGAGCAAGCAAGCAGAAGCAAATTAAAAGAATAAACAGCCATGACTCAAACTACAAATTTAACAAAATCAGGTTCTGGCAACTATCCCGCCGCTGTTCAAGAATATCTCTGGAATTGGAAAGAAACGCAAATCAAAGTTATTTACGAAACCAGAGGACAGGGAAATCCTGTATTGCTGCTGCCTGCTTTCAGTACGGTTTCCACGCGAGAAGAAATGCGTCCTTTAGCAGAATTGTTAGCTCCTAAATTTCAAGTTGTGAGCTTAGATTGGCCGGGTTTTGGCGAATCTGATCGCCCGCGAACCGACTATCAACCGCAATTATACCATCAATTTCTCAAGGATTTTGTTGAGGCAATTTTTAATAGTCCGGTTGCTGTAGTTGCAGCAGGTCATGCTGCGGGTTATGTGATGCAATTAGCGCAATCAAAGCCCAATGTTTGGTCAAAGATTGTGTTAGCTGCGCCGACTTGGCGCGGGCCTTTGCCGACGATGAGCAAACAGCAAAGCGGGTGGCACGGAATTGTGAGAGAATTAGTACGATCGCCCTTAATCGGTCAATTCCTTTACAAACTGAATACTGCACCGTCATTCCTCAGTCTCATGTACCGCCGCCACGTCTATGTGGATGCTGCAAAAGTCACGCCCGATTTCATCCAAGGCAAATGGCAAGTGACGCAAAAACCCGGTGCTCGGTACGGTTCCGCTGCCTTTGTGACTGGTGGTTTAGATCCGGCAAAAGTGCGATCGGAATTTACAGATAAATTTCAACAATTAGCAGTACCGGTGATGGTTGTAATTGCTGAGAATGCGCCGCCAAAATCAAAGGCTGAAATGGAAGCATTAACGGAATTACCGGGTGTTGAATCGCGAGTTATTTCTGGTTCTTTGGGTATGCACGAAGAGAATGCAGCAGCTTTAGCAAATGCGGTTAAATCTTTTATTTGAGAGAATTAAGAGGGAATGAACCGCAGAGGGCGCAGAGAACGCAGAGGGGAGAAGGGAAGAGGGGATGAATGCAAGGTGTTTTTTTTACGTTAGTTTGGATAGTTTGCTATTGGTTTTGTCTGCCAGTTTATGCTGTCGGAGATTCGCCGATAATCAATTTGCCACAGAGTACGATCGAAAGTGCGATCGACTTTCACATTCATTCTTCTCCTGATGTGATTCCCCGCAGATTAGACGATTTTGAAGTAGCGAAATTAGCTGCTAGGGCGAAGATGAAAGCTGTTGTATCGAAAGTGCGATCGACTTTCACATTCATTCTTCTCCTGATGTGATTCCCCGCAGATTAGACGATTTTGAAGTAGCGAAATTAGCTGCTAGGGCGAAGATGAAAGCTGTTGTATTGAAAAATCATTATGCCAGCACAGCAGCGCGGGCAGTTTTGGTGAATAAAATAGTACCAGAAATCGAAGTTTTTGGGGGAGTCGTTCTCAATCATTCGGTAGGCGGAATTAATCCCGATGCTGTAGATGCAATGCACCGCATCGGTGGCAAATACGGTAAAGTAGTGTGGCTGCCAACGGTTGATGCTGAGCATCACTTGCAGGTTTTTCACAAGTCGGGAATTGGGATTAAAGTTGCGGAAAAGGGCAAGGTTTTACCGGAAACAGCAGCGGTGTTGAAGATTGTAGCAAAAGAGAATTTGGTATTGGAAACTGGTCATATTTCCTCAGAAGAAGTGATGGCGGTTGTCAGTGCAGCCAACCTGCTCAACATTAAAAACATCCTGATTACCCACGCAATGGCGGATGTACCCGGTTTGTCTCTAGAAAATATGCAAACAGCCGCCGCAGCCGGAGCTTTCTTAGAACTCGCATTTGTCAACGATTTAATGGGAGAAAATGCCGCTGATGAGGGACACAAAAACTGGCATCAAGTTTCTATTAGTAAGATGGCAGCAGCGATTAAACTAATCGGAGCGGAGCATTTTGTTATGAGCACAGATTTGGGCAGAAAACCCGATCCTTTACCTGCGGAAGGTTACAAATTATTTGTGGAAAAGTTGATAGATGAAGGCATTTCTCAGCGCGAAATATATTTAATGATGAAGGAAAATCCAGCTCGTTTGTTAGGCATTTAGGCGTTTGGTGCAGCGGTGCACCCTACATGACTATTCTTGATTGCCTTTGCCGCGCACGTGTCCGTTATCTACAATGCGCCAAGCACCCCCAGCATTGCCCGTTAAATCGCAATCTTCCACGGTAGCAATGCCATCTCTGTAAACGGCGATCGCCTCACCTTGATTACCATTAATCCGACACCGGCGCACGATCAATTTTCCTCTCAATCCGACACCTATTCCCAAACTGCCGTTGTCAAAAATACTGCAATCTTCCACCGTTGCTTTCCCATCATCCGATATAAAAATTCCGTTCCATACCCCATCATGAATTTGACTGCGGCGGAGGATAGAATTTGCCTCGGGGCCGGAAATTCCTATAACAGAATAGTCCGCAGAAGTGATATCGCTGTCTTCTACGATCAACTCGCCTTTGCGAATATCTATAGCGTAATATTTTCCTGTTGCGATCAGCGTTAAACCCCGCACTAAAACACTGTCAGTTGCCATTTTAATGCAGTTGGAGTTGATACTTTCAACAACAATGCGATCGACCTCTCCACTGCCGATAATTTCTACCGATTTGTCGAGAATTAGACTTTCGCGATAAACGCCTGGATGCACCTCAATGCGCGTGTCCGGTGCTGCATTTTTCAGGGCTTCGCTAATAGTAGTATAATCGCCTTGACCCTGCTGAGAAACAACAAATTCTTTACTCTTCCAAACTTTGGTATCTGAAGTAGATGCTTCAATTTGCCCTGATTCCGAGTCAAAATGCTCAGATTGTCGATCGCCCGCTTCGGAAAGTTGCGATCTTAGCTGCAAGCGTTCTTGATAAACTGTCTCTAACTGATGTTCTAACTCGGATACTTGAGATTGAAGTTGAGCTTGATTCAGGTTGGCTGTCTCGATTTGACTTTGAATTTCCGAGAGTTGAGAATAAAGGTGCGAGCGTTCTGTGTTAGCAGTTTCTAGCTGAACTTCTAATTCAGAGCGGCTTTGACGCACACTTTCTAACTGATTTTCTAAGTCGGATACTTGAGATTGAAGTTGAGTTTGATTGTGATTAGCTGTCTCGATTTGACTTTGAATTTCCGAGAGTTGAGAATAAAGGTGCGAGCGTTCTGTGTTAGCAGTTTCTAGCTGAACTTCTAATTCAGAGCGGCTTTGACGCACACTTTCTAACTGATTTTCTAAGTCGGATACTTGAGATTGAATTTGATTTTGATTGTGATTAGCTGTTTCGATTTGACTTTGGAATTCTGAGAGTTGAGAATAAAGTTGCGAGCGTTCTGTGTGAGCAGTTTCTAATTGAGCTTGCAGTTCCGATAACTGAGACTGAAGTTGCGATTTATCTCCTTCACTGCGATTTATATGAGCCTGCAATTCTGACAACTGAGACAGCAGTTTTTCTCGCTCTTTAACAACTATTTCTGATTGACTTTGTACTTCATTAACTTGAGAGATTAACTGCATTTTATCCAGATTAGCAGCTTCTAACTGTCTTTCCAGTTCTAATAGTTCAAATTGAGATTGCTTTGCTTGTTGGCGATCGGTTTGCAATTGAGAGTTGAGTATTTCGCGTTCTTGCTCTGCCCTTTCCAATTGAGCTTGTAGCTCAGACAATTCAGAAGTAAATTGCGATCGCTCTGCTTCGACTAATTGCAGTTGAGCTTGCAAGCCCGAAAGTTGAGACTGAAGTTGCTCCCCCTCTTCAATTGAGCGATCGAACTTAATTTGAATTTCCAACAACTGGTTTTGTAGCTGCAATCTGGTTTGACTAGCAGTTTGCAACTGACTCTCAAATTCAGACAGCAGAGCGTGAAATTGAGAACGTTCTGCATCAACCGTTTCTAACTCTGCTTGCATTTCCAGTAATTGAGCGTTAAGTTGCGATCGCTCCTGCTCCGCAACTTCTAACTGAGATTTAAGTTCTGCCACTTCTGCTAACTGGGACTCAGCTTGTTGAGCATTTTCTAGCTGAAACTGCAAATCAGCAATCAGAGCATCAATTTGCGATCGCTCCCGGGCAATTCCTGCCAAAAATTCTTCCATTTCCGACACTTGATTTTTTAACAATTCTTGCTCGCGAGTCACAGTTTCCAACCGACTTTGCAACTGGGACAATTCAGAATTTAGCTGATTTTCATTCTGCACCTTTTGCCGCAATTCCGAAGTTCGGGCATCCAACTGAGCAGCCAAATTGGATATAGCCTCCTGCGAACCCTGCATCAGCACCAAATTGCGTGAATTTCGCTTATTCAAAATTAGCCAGCAGACTAAGGCCCCGCCTCCAAATCCTATGACTAAAAGTAATGCTTCCATTTGTTTTATCTAATTGATATAAATTGAGGAATCTTGATGCTTGCCCAAAAAATGGACATCAACAAATCGTTATCTTACTCAAATCTATCACAACTTGCAAGCCTGTATTAACTTGGTTCAACAATTTATATTTATTTACAAATACCTTTTGTTTACAGGTAAGGTGCGCCATCCGCACCCTGCAAGCCCGATTAATGCAGCAAATCCACAAGATGAGGAATAATCTCGATATGCTGAGTCAGCAAATAATCCCAGTAACCCCCAGTTAATTTTTTAATTTCTAAAGACATTGTATTTTGTTATTGGTTATTGGTTATTGGTAATCGGTAATTAATTTTGCGTCTTCCTTCTTCCCTCTTCCTTCTTCCCTCTTCCCTCTTCCTTCTTCCTTCTTCCTTCTTTCCTACTGACTAGAACGCCGATAAAGCAGCCAGACAAACAGCGGAGAACCCAACAAAGCCGTAACCCTACCCACAGGCAATTCTACGGTACCCAACCCAAACGAGCCAAAAAATCAGCAAAAGTCAACACCCAAGCACCGCCGATCGCACTCATCGGCAACATAAACCGATAATCATTACCAACCAACAAACGCACCCCGTGAGGCACAACCAATCCCACAAAACCAATCAATCCGCCGATGCTGACAGCACTCGCAGCTAGCAAAGTAGCAACCCCCCAATCAATAAGCGCGATCGCAGCGAAACCCCCAAACCAACAGCTAAATCGTCGCCCAAAGGCAGCAAATTTATCGATCGACGCTACCCGCACCCCTAGCTAAAATCGTCCAGCGCTTTCAGCGACACTCCGACCCGAAACAGCGCTACGAACAACTGCTGTGGTATGCCAAGAGACTCCCAGCATTTCCCGAAAGCGATAAACTGCCGGAAAACAAAGTTTCTGGCTGCGTGCCGCAAGTTTATATTACTGCAAATTTGGCAGACGGAAAAGTTTTGTATCAAGGCGATTCAGACGCTCAGTTAGTCAAAGGATTAGTTGGCTTGCTGGTGGAAGGTTTGAGCGGATTAACGCCTGCTGAAATAGTCACCATTACCCCAGATTTTATTCAAGACACGGGATTGAATGTGAGTCTGATATTTTCCCGCGCTAACGGATTTTACAACATTTTTCAAATGAAAAAGAAAGCGCTGGAATCCCAGGGAAGTGAGCAATCCGAACAGAATTAAGCATTAAAAATCCTCACTAAAATCAACAGCAAATGATTTTTATAGCAGAGCCGCTTTTGTATTCTGTATCCACCAAAACAAAGTTGCAAACATTGTCGAAACTATTAATAAAACCCCTAGCACCAAAAAAGTAGTATGTGTAGCAAAAAGTAATGCTTGTACAGGCGCATTGCTAATATCGATATTGGGTGCAAAATTAGCGCTAAAACTTGTGGTAAAGAAGAACAAAGCACCTACTATTGGTACTCCCAGCATCTGCCCTAATATCCGCGAAAATGACAACAATCCCGAAGCAATACCTAATCGCTCTTTTGGTGCGGCTCCCATAATAGAGCTATTGTTAGGAGAGTTGAACATCGCCACTCCTACCCCATAGGGAATAATCCCCAAAATATACTTGATGACAGTTAATTCAGTATCAAATCTGCTGATTAAAAAACATCCAATTGCCATAAATAGTAGACCCATTAAAGTAATTAGCTGCGTGCCAAAACGGTCGGAAAGAATACCCGAAATAGGCGCAGTCGTCACAATCAGAAGTGACGGTACTACCATTAAAAAACCAGATTTTTGAGTTGAATAGTGTTCAAGGAAGGTGAAGAAAAAAGGAAGGATGAAGATGACACCTGCGATCGCGAAATTTGCAATAAAACGTAGCGTTAAGCCCAGGCTAAACTCTACGGATTGAAAGATTTTCAATTCGATCATTGGTGCTGCTATTCGGGATTCAAACCATAAAAAGCCAATCAAGCTGACGACAGAAAAACCCAGCATATTTATGGCAATATAAGAATTACCCTTCTGTAATAGGGTAATGCCAAGAATAAAAGAAGTTAAGACGATGGTCAATATCAGCGTACCGATGATATCAAAGTTTTCGGGGTTTCCACTAATTGCAGAATTCGGTACAAAAAAAGCCACAATCAAAATGGCAACAATCCCAATCGGAACATTCACCCAGAAAATTAAAGGCCAGCCTCCCACACTCATCAGCACTCCTCCTACCATGGGCCCCAAGGTAATCCCCATTCCGTAAATTCCCGCTCTAATACCTAGTCCCAGTCCCCGCTCTGCCGCTGGAAATGCCTCCACAATCATCGCAGTTCCCAAGCCAGATAAAAACGCAGCACCTACTCCTTGCAATCCTCGAAACGCTATTAAAAACCAGACATTTGGCGCCATGCCACACAATAGTGAACTGATCGTAAAGATTGTTAAGCCAATAATGTACAATCGCTTTTTGTTCCAGATATCACCTAATTTTGATACCAATATTACAAATATGGCGATTGCCAGCAAGTAACTTAAAACTATCCATTGACTCGTGGCAAAACTGGTATGGAGAGATTCAACCATCACTGGCAAAGCCAAGTTAACTATATACACATCCAAAGCAAAAATGAATACACCAATACCAATACCAACTGTAGTCCACCATTTTTCAGATGTTTTCTTCTCTTCTGGCCTTAATTCGTTCGAGTTTTCTGTTGGGGTTATTGACATTATTACTATCTAGGGAGAGGTGGGTATTATTCTGAAAACATCCAAAATATAGCATTTTTCACTGGGTAGGTGCTACTGTAAATTAGCAATTATCAATTATTTCTATAAATTCTTTCTCGATATCGATTGGGGTTCCTCTTTTAGCAATTTCTTTAATTTCTTTAAGAATCTTAGCTACTAAATATTTGTTTTCAGCCAGTTCCTCTCTGCCAATCTGCTTTAGAGCTAATTCTACAGCAGTAAATCCCGATTGCATCCCTAATGCTATACTACTTTTAATTCCCAAAATTTCTGGATTTAAACTTTGATAGAGGCGCTCATCTTTTGCCATTGCCGTAACGTGAACACCTGCATAATGGGTAAAAGCATTTTTCCCCACGGCAGGGTGATGAGGAGAAATAGGTACATGAGAATACTCGCTTACCAAATTATACAAATCTTTCAAATATCCTAGTTTCCAAAATTTTTTGTCCTCAATAAGGTCGGATAAATTGATTAGTAACTCAGCCAAATCCACTATACCAGCTCTTTCCCCTAGTCCCATCACGCTGACATCAATAATATCTATTCCCGCTCTGTAGGCATCCAAGGCATTTGCTAAAGCTAAACCTCGGTCGTTGTGGCAATGAACTTCTATTTGTGGATATAATTCTCGTTTGGCTAGTTCCTCCTTCAGGATTTTGACAAAATAATAAATACTGCGTTTTTGTTGAAATGGGGTTGTATATCCAGTGGTATCAGCTATGCTGATTATATTAGCTCCAGCCTGCACTGCTGCACTAGCCGCCTCAATCACATTTTTCATAGGAGAGCGAACTGTATCTTCCGGCGTATAGCGAATCAATAAACTATCATTCTGCTCTCTAGCATAAGTTATTACTTCCACAATTTTATCTAGGGCTTCATCTAAACAGATATTATAGTCGCATTGCAATCGTTGAGAGGATACACTAAAAAACACGCCTAAAAAGCTGACATTACAATCCAGGGCTTTTTTAACATCATCTATTCGGCACAGCGAATGAGCGCCTATTTTTGCTTTTAGTCCAGCATTGGCAATGCGGGTAACGGCTAAAGCAATTTCGCTATCTACAGCAGGATTGCCAGCTTCAATAATATCAACTCCTATGTGGTCTAAAAACTCCGCAATTTTTAACTTTGTTTCAGGATCGAAATAAACTCCAGGGGTTTGTTCTCCCTCTCTCAAGGTAGAATCAAGAATTTGAATCATAATCTACGGTCAATTTAGGTACTAACAAAATCTTGAAAAAGGGGCTGGCATCGGCGAGGGCGCAATACCTTATACAAACTTGAGCCATGACCCCCAATAGATATCTCCAAAAAATACAGTCAAAGGCCGCCAGGATGCCTGCTCCACAAAAGTTATTGGGGAGATCTAATAGATAAGTCTAAGGGTTGATCGCCAACTTTGCCAAAGCTGCCTGCACTGTTGGGGGTAATTGACGCATAATCTTACCCTTGTCGCGATCGACACCAACCAAAGTTACCTGTGCCGTCACATATAACTCCTGAGTATCAGCCGATCGAATTTCGTAATCCCAAAGCAGCCGCACACCCTCGCTAGCACCGATCCGCGTTCTGACTGCCACAGATTGACCCATTTGTACAGAGCGGTGGTAGCGCAGCGAAAGTTCCACCACGGGCAATTCCAAACCCTGCGCCACCCAGTCTGCATACTCGATGCCGAGAGAGCGCAAACTTTCCACCCTAGCTTCCTCCATCCAAGCCAGATAAGTCCCGTGCCAAACCACACCGCTGTAGTCAGTATGGTGAGGGTACACTCGCACCAAATATTCAAACCAGCCCTCAGAGTCCATCCCGCGCCGATTTTGAATAGCACCAGCCGGTGCGAGTTCTGGTTGAGTTCGATCGTTCTCTAACACTTTACAAATTGTTCCAAAACGCTACATTTCTACAAATCATAAAACAAACTTCAGGCTTATGCTTGACAGTAAGAAACTAGAGTACCAACGCCCTAGTTTAACGTCGCACAAGAAAACTCAACTGTTTTTACCGCCAAAACCATGATAGAAAAAATTTTAGTAGCCGTAGCCGGTCGCGGCTTGTGCGAAGAGATGTTTAATATGTTGATGGACATCCCTTCCTTGCAACAAACCTCTGTCACCGTCTTGCACGTCGTGCCGCCCCAAGTAACCTCCGATGGCATGGCCGAGAAGTTGGAAGAAGGAGGCAAGATTTTAGCACAAGCAGTCCAGTCTTTGAAAATAGATCCCAGCAAAGTCAATCCCCGGCTCAAACAGGGAGACCCGAAAACAACAGTTTGCCAAGTCGCAGAAGAAGAAAAATCCGACTTAGTAATTATGGGTTCTCGGGGACTCGGACGGCTGCAATCGATTTTGGAAAACTCAGTCAGCCAGTACGTTTTCCAGCTAACATCCCGACCAATGCTGTTAGTAAAAGACGACATCTACGTCAAAAAACTCAAGCGCGTCATGGTGGCGATCGACAAATCGGAAGCTGCCCAACAGTCATTGCAGCTTGCGCTATCTT
Organism: Microcoleus sp. K4-B3; assembly: GCF_036704615.1. Taxonomy (NCBI): domain Bacteria; kingdom Bacillati; phylum Cyanobacteriota; class Cyanophyceae; order Oscillatoriales; family Microcoleaceae; genus Microcoleus; species Microcoleus sp. K4-B3. The sequence continues at coordinate 152,563 of NZ_JAUBSF010000004.1, read as the reverse complement.
TGGTCAAAGGAGTCAGTGGCGGAGAGATAATTTTAGTACACGTGACCAAAGATTTGACGGGAAAATCCACCGAAGATTCAACAGCAAGTGCTGAAAAAGACTCGGTATTGGCTCCAGCAGTAGCAATAACGAAACAAATGGGAGTTAGCTACCGCTGTGTGAGTGCTACAGGTAAGCCAGGGGAAGAAATTTGTCGGATTGCAAACGACTTGAATGCCGACTTGTTGGTGATCGGTTCCCCGGATCGGCGACCCAACGTTGCCAAAAGCTTTGTGGATATCGATCGACTCCTGGGAAATTCGCTATCAGACTACGTGCGAGTCTACGCCAACTGTCCCGTCTTGCTAGCCCGCACAGTCGCCTAGACTCTCATCGTTAACACTTAGCAGCCAACACTTAACAGTTAACAAAAAAAGCGCCTCAGCAAAAAGCTGTTGGCGCTTTTTTTTGCAAGCAGCAAAGCCAGACAGAAATAGCAGCAGTTGCTAATCTTTTCTACCTTGACGGCTAGCTGTTTGAATGTACAGAATGATTAGAAAAACACTGGGAACCAATACAAAAAGAATGGTTGCCACAAACCCTAAATCGTTAACTTCCATGAAGACGCTCGCCTCTATCGGAAAATGGAAAAACACACACAACTAGGATATCACTCAAAGGTAGAACGCAAACTTGAATACAGCAGAAGCCAGCACTAGACTGTGGAATAGGTAAAAAATCAAAATTCAGAATCCAAGAATTTTTATTTCCTTTTGCCCAATGCCCAATGCCCAATGCCCAATGCCCAATGCCCAATGCCCACTGGCAGTTAGGGCTTAGTCTTCACGCTGACCTGGCCGTTGACCGTAGCTTGACAAGCCAACCGATAGTTTTCGGGCTTTTTCTTGAGCTTGCGGTTTTCAAAATCAGTGCGGGGCGACAGATTTTCACTTCCCTCGACAATTTCCACAATGCAGGTGCCGCATTGACCTATGCCCCCGCAATTCATCATCTTTCCCGAAAACGTGTACAAATCGATGCGGTTTTCTAGAGCTTTGAGCCTCAAATTCGCTCCGTCTGCTGCGATGACTTCCTGATTTTCCTTCACAAACTTGATATTGGCCATTGCCGATTCCTTAACGCAGTTGACATGGAACTCTATTACAAAATATTAACTAATGTGTCGGACATTTAATACCCGATGTCTAATTGCCTTCGTGATTAAAGGACGCGCGTGCGTAGCTATCCCGTAGGGAATTGTCCCAACCCAATCTCAAGGAGCATCCGAGAGGTTATTAGTGGGAAGATTGCTCACAGCCCGCTGAAGAGACGAAAGCCCCAGGTTGTAGGTGACAATTGCTGACAATCGGTTTCTCTCAGCCCTAGTCAAATCAGTTTCCGCCTGAATCACATCCGTCTGAGTACCCACGCCAGCTTGAAACCGCAGTCTCGCCAGACGCAGAGCTTCCCTTGACTGCAAAACTCCCGCCTCAGAAGTTTCGATATTCTCAAAACTCGACTCCAAGCCAAAATAAGCTTGTTCCACTTCCCGACGCACCTGGTTGCGGAGTTGGTCGAATCGACTTTCGGCGATCGTAATATCAGCCTCCCGCTGTTTCACCCTGGCGTTCGCCGCGCCCCCGTCGAAGATACTCCAAGTCAGACTCGCCCGGATCGAATACCCATCTGCCCAGCCGCGAGCAGCATACGGGTTCGGGTTATCAGGGTCTTGTCCCAGTACGTTGTAACTACCCCCAACGCTCAGTTGAGGCAAACGCCCCGCCTGAATCGATCGCCTCTGCTGCTTGCTGATATCCCTCTGCACCAACTGCTGTTCCAACTCGGGGCGGTTCCTAAAAGCCTGCACGATACTCTCTTCCAAAGACAGCCTCCAAGAGCCGGCTTGCTCTACCGGGTCAGCCGCTGTCAAGTTCGCCGACTGGCTGATATTCAAAATCTCAGCCAGACGGCGCTGGGCAACTCGCTGGTCGCGACGGGCAACTGACAGTTGTTGCTGTTCGTTAGCCAAATTTGCCTGAGCCTGCAACACAGCAAACCGGGTTCCCACCCCGGCCCGTTCCAAAGCTTCGGCATCCCGCAAACTTTGCTGGGCATTTCTCACGGAAGCTTGGCGGATGGCAACTTGTCCGTCGGAGTTTTGCAAGTTGTAGTAAGCCTCAGCAGTGTCGAAGCGGAGTTGCTCGGCTTGGCGTTCCACATCTAGTTCCCGAAGGCGCAACTGTTCCTCTGCCGCGCGGATGTTAGCGCCCCGCCTTCCGAACAAATCGATGTCATAGCTCAACTGCAAAGTGCTGTTGAGACTGTTGCTGCCGAAATTTGTGCCGGCTTGGGGGGCGGGCTGCCCGGTTCCGTTAGCCCGAGAGTTTAACTGGCGCTGCTGAGCCCGGATTCCGAGTTCTCCGCCGGCACTCACAGAACGGCTGGCATCCATTTGAAAATTCAGGTCGGGATAAAGAGCAGCTTGCTGTTCGCGCAAAGCGGATCTGCTTTGTTCCACTTGCTGTCCGGCGATTTGCAAAACTTGGCTGTTGCGGCGCGCGAGGTCGATCGCCTGCTGCAAAGTAATTGACTCTGTTTGCTCGATCCTGACATCCTCCGGGTTTGTCGGAAACTGCAGCGGATTCGGGTTGGGTTCCAGGGAAGCCGGAGGCTTGGTGTCTAAAATGCCCCTCGGAGGGAGAGCGGGGAAACTTTCGTTCGGCGTACCCCGGAGAATTGGTACCGGGGAACTCGGCACTGGAACATTGTTGAGGCGGTTCGGGGAAGGCTGCTGAGCGTCTGTCGGTTCCAACCCTCTTATAGGTGTCGAACCGCCCTGAGACAGAGTTGATGGGGAAGCCGGAGCAGCCTGTTGAGGCTTTGATGCTTGCTCGGACTCGGTTGGGGGAGTTGATGCGATCTTCGCTGCCGATTGCTGCTGAGACTCGGAGGTTGGCGGGTTAAGGGCGATCGACTGTTCGGGATCTGAGGCTGATTCTGGCGCTGTGTTCGAGGTCGATCGAATATTCTGCCCTAATTCGAGCTGATTGCTAAAGGCCAAACTGTCCTGAGATTGAGCCGGAGGCTGTGCTGAAGCACTCTGTGCGGCGTTGCTGAAAGTAATTGCAGCGCCCACTCCGACTACGATGATTTGACGAAAAACACGCATAATTTTTTAATTACTCTGCAATCCTAGAGACAATTTTAGAGCAAGATTGAGGTCTCAAGTTTCTAGTCTGTAGCCTGAACTCGACGGTTACAAGTCACAATTACCCTACTCATCTTAACTTTTGAATGTTCGATTCAAAATTTAGAATTTAACTTCAGCAGTTGCCAGACCGATCGCCGCCGAGATTAGTTCCTCTACTCCGCTAACCGGCAAAATCCGGGTTTTCAGCAAGCTGGCGAGCTGTTCGAGGGTCATGTCGTCTAGAAAACGAGGTTCCCCCTGTTTTAGCATCACCGACGGCAGCAGGATGCCATCTCCCAAGTCTCGCCCCTGCAAAGCTTCCAGCAAATCTTGCCCGGTCAGCAAACCCGTGACAGTGATAGTTTGTCCCCAGTAGCGGCTGCACAGAGCTGCCATGTTGACGGACAAGCCGGGAATTTGGTTTAGTTGTTGTACGATCGGCTCAAAAGCTTTTTCCACAGCATTCCCCACCACCCAAACCAACTTTCGCGCAGGCTCGACTTGCATCGGTTGCAGCTTTTCCAAAGCCGTTTCAAACTGCTGGATAAACTGGCGGATCGAACCCACACCGTTACCAATTTGGGGATAATCTTCGTAATCTGCAGCCGACGGCAAATCTAAACCAGCTATTAAAAACCACTCGTCAGCCAGCCAAATACAGTGCAATTTTGAATTCTTTTTCTTTGCCTTTTCGCCACCTTTACCCTTCCTCAAAAGCACTTGAATTTTCTGCACTTGCTCGATTACTTCTCGCGCTTTTTCCGCAGTTACTGCAATTAATTCATCTTCGGCTGGGCGAAAGCGAGTTAAACCCACGGGCACTACAGCCACCGATGCTACAGCGGGAATATTTCCGGTATGAAACTTTGCCAAATCTAACAAAGTGCGTTCTAAATGTTCGCCATCATTAATACCGGGACAAACAACTACTTGAGCGTGAATTTGCAAGCGGCGTTCTTGAAACCATTTGATTTGTTCTAAAATCTTCCCAGCCCGGAGATTTTTTAGCAAGCGAATTCGTACTTCCGGTTCCGTAGCGTGCACCGAAACATAGAGAGGAGAAAGCCGCATTTGTTCTATTCTGTCCCACTCTTTTTGACTCAGATTGGTGAGAGTGAGATAGCTACCGTAAAGGAAGCTGAGGCGGTAGTCATCATCCTTGATATACAGAGTTTCACGCTTTCCCGGTGGCTGCTGGTCGATGAAGCAAAAAGAACAGCGGTTGTTGCACTGAATGATCCCATCAAAAACGGCTGTTGCAAATTCCAATCCTAAATCTTCGTCGTACTCTTTTTCGATTTCTAACTTGTGAGTTTTGCCTTTACTGTCTAATACTTCTAGTTCTACAAATTCATCGGCGCACAGGAATTGATAGTCAATTAAATCGCGGGGATTTTGGCCGTTGACGGCAACGATGGCATAGCCGGCTTCAAATCCCATTTCGGCGGCGATGCTGTCGGGGATGACTTTGCTAATTAGGGCCAGACGGGTTGATAATTCGCTCATGATTATTGGTTATTGGTTATTGGTTATTGGTTATTGGTTATTTGTTAGCGGAGAATGTTTACAGTTTAACTTGTCTAGACTGACAGAAGCGATCGGGCGATCGCTTCTGCCAGTCTAGGCGAGTGAATTGTTTTTAACAGAATTGACTTGTCGGGTTGCTAAATATACAGCATTATATTTTTTCCATAAACAGTCCTGCAATCCGCACCTCAAAAGTTATTCCAGGAAGCTGAGGCTGCCATCCAACTTGCACCGCTTGGCGTATCCATTGTGCTGCATCAGAGGGTGTTACTGGTTTCACTTCGTTAGTTGGAGTCAAACCTTGAGGATGAGGTCGATCGGTGAGGAGAACTAACACCGAACCCTGTTTTTCAGCGTGTTCGACACCAACATGAATATTTCCGCCAGCGTAGCATGATTGTGTATAAGTAGCTTGTCTTCGGATTAGCCAGATGAAAGGCTGCCCATCAACAATTATTTTTCTGGTTCCTTTTTTCGGTATTGACATAGTTTGCTAAGCTCCTTAGCGTAAAGGTAAAAATCGCACTTGCCCTTCCCATTCTCCTTCCAGACTGCACTCAGATATTAGCAAAATTTCCTCGATCGCCAAACCTACGGAAACACGGCGACTGACTTAAAATAACCCAGGCATTGCAAGACCTGCTTGCATTCGCTCATAGGCGAAGTCGGTCATCGTTGCTACATCGTGAGTTAGTACCGCGCGCCCTTGCAGCGCTGCCCATTCTAAGACAGTTGGGTCGTCTGCTTCGATCGACCCCATATCTTGAACGCGGACAATATCAACGTCGGGATTCCGCCGCAGAATACCTCGGACAATCTGATTGTTAAAGTTCTCGTCTGCCAAGAATCGCAGCATATAAAACTACCCTTTTTGGTTGCGTCTTGCTAATAGGCGATCGCGTATTCCAACTGGGTTAAAACGCCTTTCTGCTTCCTGCTGAACTTCTGCGGCAAGACGTTGACGTTCCATCAGATAAGCGTTAACTTCGGATTGGTGTCGCAAGTAGTAGCCGAGCGCAAAATAAATATCGGAAAGTTGAAGACACGGGTACTGTTCCCTGATTTCTTCTGCTGTGCATCCTTCAAGAAAAGCTGTAATGAGTGTATCTAGGGTGACGCGGGTTCTGCTAACGCGAATCACACCGTTTGCATCAGCCACCAGCGGAATTGGTTCAGCCGTAGGAACAAGTAGCATTTTGAGATTGATGGCAGTGTTAGTTTTCTCTCTTTAGCATAGCAGTTTGCTAAAGTCGATCGCCTTTACAATCAGGATCAGTTCTGGGTTGTGAATTTAGCTTGGCTGTGAGAGGATGTATCAAAAATATGTATTTATGAAACTCAAAATTTTGACGGGACTCCTCACAGGGTTAGTTGTTTCTGCCAGCACAACAGCGCTCTTTTGTCAACCCAGCCGTGCGGGAAATAATAGGTTGTTCGGCAATGGTACTCTCAAATATATTAACACTAGGATTCTGAATGCAGAACCCGTGGTGTGCGCTGGTGTTAATCAAGAGGATACTTGTACGAATAGGACTTTGCGATTCACTCTAAAACAGGGGAGTGATGCTGAGGCTACCTTGAAAAAACTGCCAAAAGTTGACTTAACAGTTGTAGAGTTTACCAACAGGCAAAAGTACAGCGTTGCTAAGATGGGCAACTCAGATTTGGCGGCAGGGGAAAAAGCTGAGGATTTCTTTATTCAGGGTGAGGAAAAATATGAAAAAGGAGATTATCAAGGCGCTATAGCCGCTTACACTCAAGCCATCGTGCTTAATCCTAATTATGCAGAAGCCTACAACAGCCGGGGAAATGCCCGCTATATTTTAGGAGACAATAAGGGTGCTATAGCGGATTTCAACGAAGCTTTGCGAATTAATCCTAACTATGTAGAAGCCTACACCAGCCGGGGAAATGCCCGCGATGACTCAGGAGACAGCCAAGGTGCACTCGCCGATTACAACGCAGCTTTACGAATTAATCCCAACGATTCCTCAGCCTACTACAACCGGGGAGTTACCCGCTATCGTTTGGGAGACAACAAGGGTGCTGTAGCCGATTACACCGAAGCTTTGCGAATTAATCCTAACTATGCCTCTGCCTACAACAACCGGGGAATGGTGCGCTCTCAATTAGGAGATAGCCAGGGTGCTGTAGCCGATTTCAACGAAGCTTTGCGAATTAATCCTAACTTATCCCAAGCCTACGGCAACCGGGGACTTGCCCGCTATAGTTTAGGAGACAAGGAAGGTGCGATCGCGGATTTCAACCAAGTTTTACAAATTAATCCTAACGATGCTCTTGCTTACTACCACCGGGGGAATATCCGTTATGTTTCAGGAGACAACCAGGGTGCTGTAGCCGATTTTAACGAAGCTGTGCGAATCAATCCTAAATATGCCCAAGCGTACATCAACCGGGGGAATGCCCGCGATGATTTAGGAGACAGCCAGGGTGCTGTAGCCGATTACGATCGAGCTTTGCAAATTAATCCTAACTTGGCCGGTGCCTACTTAAACCGGGGCGTTACCCGCTTTCGTTTAGGAGACACGCAAAGTGCTGTAGCCGATTACAACGCAGCTTTGCGAATCGATCCTAACTTAGCCGGTGCCTACTTGAGCCGGGGACTTGCCCGCGCTAAAGAGGGAGACAAACCCGGGGCGATTCAAGACTTTCAGAAAGCAGCAGATTTATTTCAGCAGCAAGGCGATCAGAATAACTATGAAAAAGCCATTAACAATCTGAGGAAACTTCAATAAACTGCAAAAACTCCCCAAAGGTCGCTCGCACTACTAATCGCTAAAAAATAGAATACCCAGAGTCCCGGCTTCTTTAAGAATTTGAGGATCTAATTAAACATTATCAGCATCAGATAGTTTAATTTTTTTTGTATTTTTCGTTACTCTAGCGCGTCTGAAAGAGTTGTGTAAATAAAAGAAAAGTGGTAAGCTCAAATTCCAGAAAAAAAGGGGTTGACAAATCCTTCGCCTTCCTCCTTAACGGCACGCGCGCACATTTTATCTAAATCGTCCGATCTGAATTTATTTTAGACTGCATGAATAGATTCTCTTGCTGTTGAGGTTGCCGACTTTCATTCATTCATAATAATTTTGTAATTCGGCGTTATAGTTCTTAATTCTACCGAGTTTAGAGCGACTTATGTCGCTCCTACTGCTCTCGGATTTACTTTTTAAATATTGTTCACTGCCCCACCTGCAAGCGCGGTCAAAATCGCCACGCCAAAAGCCAACCTGTACCACACAAACACCCACGTATTTTGAGTTTGCAGGAACTTCATCAGCCACGCGATCGACAAATAAGAAAACACCAATGCTGAAATCGTTCCTACGATCAAAGCTGCAACTCCAGCATCGCCGATTCCTTCTCCCAAAGCACCCTTCAATTCCACTAATCCAGCCAGAGTAATGGCAGGAATTCCCAATAAAAAAGAAAACCGCGCGGCCGCGGGTCTTTCTAATCCCATAAACAATCCTGCTGTTAGGGTAGAACCCGATCGCGAACACCCCGGAATCAATGCCATTGCTTGAGCTAATCCCATCAAAATACCGTCTTGAACAGTTAACTTTTCATAAGTGCGATTGCGCTTGCCAATTTTTTCTGCTATTGCTAACAGCAGCGACATGACAATCGAAGCAATGGCGATCGCACCCAAACTTCTCAGGGGCGACTTGTCAAAATCTGGAACCAATATCTTGATTAGCAGCCCAAAAAAGATTACAGGTATTGTTCCCAAAGCAATCCCCAATGCGATCCGAAACTCTTGCGATTCGTAGTCGCGGCGCACCACAGCATCTACAGCACCAAAAGTTATAGTTGTCAAGTCTTTCCAGAAATACCAAAGCACTGCGACAATACTGCCCAACTGAATTACAGCAGTATAAGCAACCCCCGGATCGCCCCATCCCAGGGCGATCGGCACTACCTTCAAATGAGCGCTGCTGCTGATGGGCAAAAACTCTGTTAATCCTTGTACAATTCCTAAAACAATGGCCTGCACCAGATTGATTTGAGCGGGCCCGGAAACATCAGCCGCGGGCGTTTGGGCGAGGAGTACCTCAAGCAAAGCTATCATTAGTTGTGAATTCCCAGTTGTCAGTTTCTAGTAATCAGTTGAATCTAAGATTTTGCACCCTTCTGGGAAGCTAGAAGCCCACCCCACCAAAAATAAATTTTATTGTGGCGCGGACACTTCCAGCCCGCCCCTGAAAAGCCGATCGCAAACGGTAATCTTCCGTCAGTTGAATCACCGTGTCGATCGCTACAACAAGCAAACTCTGATAGTCGATCCGAAACTACTTTAACCTACTCAACAACATTTGCCTACATTGGGGTGATAAAATTAGGAAAGTTTTTGCATCGGATTTCGCCAGCTTACAGCAACTGCCAACAACCTATGATATTTCCAGACAAAAAAAAATCAATTGTTACTGCTGCTTCTGGCCTGGGCTTGCTGCGGCGAATCTTGTCAGCCAGTCTTTTAACAGTGGCGATCGCACTTAACTTGATACTGCTAACCGGCACGCCACCAGCCTTCGCAACTCTCACAGACGATCGCTATGACGGCACTATCTATGCCCTTTATGCAGGCAACGGTTCCCTAGTTCCTCCTAAAGTCAAGATTGCAGATTCTTTCAAACGCCATAAACCCGTATTGTTAGTGTTTTACACTGACGACAGCAGCGACTCCAAGCAATACGCGATCGTCGTCTCTCAACTCCAGGAATTTTACGGCCGCGAAGCCGATTTTATCCCCGTAACAATTGACTCTTTGCCTCCGCAACCGTCACCCAAGCTCACCGAACCGAGCCATTATTACGAAGGTTTCGTACCTCAAACTGTTATCCTCGACCAATCGGGAAAAGTAGTTTTTAACGAAAAAGGACAAATACCGTTTGAACAGGTAGATGATGCTTTTCGGAAAGTATTTGACTTGCTGCCAAGAGAAAAATCCCTCCCACTCAAACGCCGTGTCGTGAACGAACTTAACGTCGAATTGTCGAAGTAAAATATTGCAATAAGAGGACACGGCACTGCCGTGTCCCTACCCGGATTAATTGTATGGAAACTGCACTGCCGTATCCTGATTGTGGGTAACATTAATTCCAATAGTACCGGATTTTATCTAACAGCTATTCACTCAATTCAACATCAAAAATGAAGTCAGCAATCAAAGTTTTATTAATGGCAGTTTTGACTGTATTGTTCGTTTTAGAAACAGCAGAAATCGGGCGAGCAATAATTAGTGCTTTTGGTGACAGCAGTTCCCGCAAACCTTTAGCTTTCAATCAATATACAGGCGTCGCCTATCTCGAACCCACTCAATGTACGGGTTCGCTGCTAACAGGAGGATTGTACGTTCTCACGGCCGCCCACTGTCTCAACGGAGGCGGAGTCAAGGTTCCTGCAGAAACGGCAATTAAAGCAAATTTTAAATTGCCTAGCGGTGAAGTTAGGATCTCTGTTAGCAATTATTATATTCATCCGGGTTGGAATGGTTATGAGTCAGAAGTTGGCAACGATATTGCTATTTTAAAACTGAAAAGGGTTCCACCAAAAAGTATTGAACAATACGATATAAATAGAAACAAGAATGAAGTCGGCAAAGTATTGACAAAGGTGGGATACGGATATATAGGTTTAGGTGCAAAGGGACAAGATGAAAATTCTAATTCTGAGGCAAAAAGATATAGCGGACAGAATCGCTATGATGCTTTAATTGATGTTTTGAAAGATGCTACAGAATCAGATATGTCCGATTTGGTTTTGGGAAGTCAATTAATCTTTGATTTTGACGATGGAAGTGCGGAACGCGATACTTTGGGGAGGCATTTTCCGAAGTTGCGCGATCGAGGTTTGGGGAAAAATGAGATAGCTACGGCTAGCGGAGATTCGGGCGGGCCTTCGTTTGTCGGCGGGAAGATTGCGGGGATTAGTTCTTGGGGTTATAGCGATCGGGGATTTTTCAAAACAAACATCGCCGATATTGATAAAATTGACGACAATGGCAGTTTCGGGGAAATTTCCGGCGACACGCGGGTATCGTTTTATGCTAATTGGATTGACAAGATCACCCAAAATCCCTCCTAGGCATTTTTTAAATTCCTACTAAATAAAAAACGTAGCGCGTTAACGCCACGCTGCCAACAATTAATTAGTTCGATCAATTATATCACGACCGTTTCAATCCCTCAAGTGTCAGGCAAAATAGATCAGAACCGTTTAACTTCAAATCATGACCAAAACCTTAATTCCCGTAATTCTCGCCGGCGGTAAAGGCGAACGTTTCTGGCCGCTGAGTCGCAAACAGCGGCCCAAGCAGTTTTTGAGTCTAGACGGTAGCGGCAAGAGTTTGTTGCAGGCTACTGCCGATCGACTATTAACATTAGGTAACGGTTGGGACGATTTGTGGGTGGTAACGTCGGAAATGTTGGCGGCGGGAGTCCGCGAACAGTTGCCGCTGCTGCCTCCTGAGAATTTGCTGGCGGAACCGGAGGGTCGGGATACGGCGCCGGCGGTGGCCTGGACTGCTATAGAAACTGCGAAGCGTTACGGTGAGGATGCGGTGGTTGGTTTTTTCCCGGCTGATCACTGGATTGGGGAACCACAGGAGTTTGTCAAGACTTTGGAGGCGGCGGCCGAGTTGGCGAAAAATCAGGATGCGATCGCCACTTTGGGAGTAAAACCGAGTTATGCTTCCACCGGTTACGGCTACATCGAACAAGGCGAGGAAATCGGCAGTTTTGGGGGTTTTCCGGCCTATCGGGTGGCGAGGTTTACAGAAAAGCCCGATCGCACAACTGCTGAAGAATTTGTAGCCAGCGGCAAGTTTAGTTGGAACGGCGGAATTTTTGTCTTTCGAGTCGGAACAGTCTTGACAGAATTGCGAAATCATGTACCGGAAATGATGGCAGCTTTGGAGGCAAAAGGCGCGCAGGCGTACTCAGAATTACCCAAAATTAGCATCGATTACGCGCTGATGGAGAAGACGCAAAAAGCCTGTGTTCTGCCTGTAGGCTTTAGCTGGGACGATTTGGGAGATTGGAATGCGATCGGTCGTTTGCTGCAGGGAGACAAGCCCAATGTGGAATTAGCAAAACACGTCGGAATTGACACCAAAGGCGGCATTTTCTATGCAGCGGATGAGAACGAGGTGATTGTCACCATTGGTTTAGAAGATGTCGTAGTTGTCAGAGATGGCAACGTAACTTTGATTGTGAAAAAGGACAGGACGCAGGAGATTAAACAGGTAATTAAGGTGTTGGGAGAAGATGAGAAGTTGAAAGATTTATTGTAAGGGCAGACACAAAACTAAAAAAACTGTTTCGTAGTAAGGACTTCAGTCCTTTCTTACCCAACGGGGACGCAAGGACTAAAGTCCTTACTACGAACTTCTGGACTTAGCCTACTTAAAAACCCGCTTATTCACTAGAATCTACTTTCTTCTTGAAATGCTGAGCAAATTGACTTAATGAGTTATTTCGGGCGATCGTTTGATGGTTAATCTCTAGTTTATCTGCAACTTTCTCTGAGTCATGCTCATAATATTGCTGCTTTTCTAAATCTCTATCTTTAAGTTTAGGATTTATTTTTTTTACAATATCTTTAGAAAACTTGATTAAATACTCCTTAGCATTTTTTCCTCCCGGTTCAGATTCTGTTATTAAGTGTGTTTCACCTTTTTGATATTTTTTAGCAAACTTTTCCCATTTTGGATCGCTTCTAGTTCCGAGATTTTTTGTAAAGTAGCAACAAATGCCAAGACAGTCAACTAATAACCAAGCCTCAAGTTCTTGACGTATGAGTATTAACAAAGCTTTACCTTGAGATTGTTCTACAACTTTCTTAATTCGGTTAATGAGAGAGTTAGGTTCTTGCAATCGTTGAGCTTCAGATTGTACCCCATCTGCATCAAGCAAAAATATTACTAATTCGCTGTTTTTAAGATAAATATCAACTGCGTTTTTTAAGCCATCTCCTCCTTGTTTTCGTATTGCTTGATTGAAAGCTTCTTTAGAACTGGTCAAAACATTTATATTGGAGTCATAGTATTTAACAATCTTCTGAGCTATACAGCAAACAGTTTTACTATCAAAATCTGACTCGGGAGTCCAGATCAGAATATTATTCATACTATTGTTCTAAAATTTCTTGTAATAGATGACTGTGATAAACTGCACTGCCTACTCCAAAGTCTCTCATCCATTCAGATAAATCCTCCCGACGTTTACCTAACTCATCTAGGAGAAATGCTTGTGTTCCAAAGCCATCCCTGTTGCTGAGGAGAATTACAGAAACATCAGAATTTATTTCCTCCAAATTGAAACAGTCAAGTAATTGAGAACTATGAGTTGTAATAATTACTTGTGTCTTTTTAGACAGTCTTTGTACTACAGATGCAACATCTCTTAAAATTCCCGGATGCAGATTTCGTTCTGGCTCTTCAATACCAATCAGGGTAGGTAGCTTATCTTCATAAAGTAGTGTATAATAAGCTATAATTCTGAGAGTGCCATCTGACATATTGGACAAGGGAACCTCTAATCTATCTTTTTCCAAGACTTTAACAATTTTCTCTTCTTTTTCGGGGACTAACTTTAACCTGATACCCATACAACTATCAAGTTCTTGACTGATTAATTGAAACTTTTCTGGCTTATTTTCAGCCCAGTATTGTAAAACATCTTGAATTTCCCTACCTCTGCTGTCCAGACTGGGAATGTTTTCTTGTGTAATCGGAATATTGCTACCAATTACAAACATGGAGCTGCCTCTCATCAATTCAGGATCGAGATCGTAGAAGTCCCAATTTCTAATAAATTCTGATAGTCTTGAAGTAAATGGTTTGTCTCCAAAATCGCCAGCAGATTTTAAGGCTAAATAACCAGCTTTGGATTGATAGGTTTGAGGATTTCTACCATTTTCATCTTTGACTTTACCTTCGCCATTTTTGATGTCTATTACTTTAGTTTTACCGATACAAAGTGTTTCTTGAGAATAAAAAGGTTTTCCGGCTCCAAGATCCACAGCTACAGTATATTCTGCTGTTTTTCTTTTTTCTTTGACGGTAATAGAAAAAGCCAAATTTTCTTTTACCCCAAATTTTAAAAATTTTTGCATAACTTCAGCAGGGGGGGGAGAACCAGCTTTAAGCATATAACTTATAAGAGCTAATGCTGCTAAAGAGTTAGATTTTCCGCTAGAATTGCAGCCTACTAGAATCGTTAAATCTCTAAAATTAAGCTTGACATCACCTAAGCTCTTAAAGTTTTTTATATTGGCTGATACAAGTTGAATACTCATAGGTTCACCTAATTTCTAATAAAGTAAAATAATTTAAGCGTCAACAATACGAAAGCCCGATACTTTTGCGTAACATACCATTTATAAAACTCACAACCATAGAGTCTATAGTACCATCAGGAATAATAGCAATAGCCCGATCGCACCCCCCTCCCTCCCCGAAAATTCGTGAAGCGAAGCTATCCCGTAGGGAATCGCACCCTTTCCCCCAAGTTATTCCTCAAGACACTGGTCAGCTTGGTTAACAGCCCTATGCTAGTAGTTATATTGCCCTTAAACCCGATCGACCCGGAAGCCCCTTGTTTAGCCTAGTTAAAAACACTTCTGGCAAAGGAGAAATTCTAGAGGTCTTCTTCCGCAACGGTTGGGGCTACATGAAACGCGTGCTTGTCGCAGAAAAAACGCGAGCAGGGGCGAGAACCCAACGCCATCAATCTTTTTCGGCACAATATTTAGTGTGCCTGCGTAAGTCCTGACTATACAGAATCCCCCTTCGCCGACTTTTGCAATCCGAGTTCCACACTATGACGACTCCCGCCAAACATCGTTTCGGCTTGACGGGATCACCCTCCCAAGTAGTCTGGGGCGACTTTCGCCATGAAGTCTCGTTTGCGACTTCCCGTTAAGTTTTGGGCTGCATCGAGGAATGTCGCGAATGATTATCACTGAGCATCTTCTAGCTTTTTTGTGATGTTTAGAGGAGAGGCAATCGCCAATGGTGGCATTGCCTCTCCTCTATTGTGCCTGGGACTTTATTTTTTCCCAAGCCCGCAACTGCGTAAACGCGCTTTACCTCCACCTCCCCTGGCACGCTGACGGGGTTGCTGGAACAAGCGCCGGCTCATACACCGCGCTCAAGGCGCCGCAAGAGGGCATCAAAGGCTTTCTGGTTTAATTCGGTCATCGCCCGTAGGAATCGGTCAAGGTGAGCGTGTACGTTCGATGTTGAGCATTCCCCTCACCCTGTCTCGTTCTTCCTATTCTCTCCTATTTCCCAACAAGTCTATAAATTGAAGTGATTGATTTGATAAAAAAGAACATTTGCTCTTATGAGTGGAGGTTGACTAAAGTAAAGCCATCAAAGAAAAACACAAGCGAACATTAACCAGTCAGCTTCAACTAGACATTCACCCGTGAGGTTTGCCATGAAATCCACTCAATCCAAAAGCGTTAATGCAAAAGTGAAAACCGCCAGCCATCAAATGCCTTTACAGCTTACCCTTCAAAAACCAGAGGAAAAAGCCTTAACTCGCGGACAGCTTTTAGCAGATACCCTAGCAGCGAAAGTGGGTTCGTGGCCGTTTTTGATTGGACAGACAGTAGTCCTCGCCGGGTGGGTGGGCGCGAACCTGACACCGGGCCTTCCTCACTGGGATCAGCAGCCCTTCATCCTGCTCAACTTAGTATTCTCTTTTGCCTCTGCTTACACTGCACCGATTGTGTTAATGAGTCAAAACCGCCAGTCGGATGACGAACGCGAACAAAATCTCTACAATCATCAAGTTAATCTCAAAGCGGCTCACGATGTGGTATTACTGCACGAAAAGATCGATCGATTAAGCCACCACATTCCTGACTTAATGGAAAAGCTCAATCAGCAACAGCCATCTGTCAGTCCCATCAAAGTGATGGTGATGCCAGCCCCCGTTAAGGCAATTACCGATGGTAATGAAGCAGCTAAGCCGTCTGCTTCCGATCGGAAGCAGAAGCCTGAGGTTCCCATCCTACTTCCCCAAGTATTTAAATCGAAATTTGACTCATCTAAATATGCAGAAGTGATGCCAATTTTACTGCCAACTCAAAAGCCATCAACACATTCGGTATCCGCGTTAAGCTATTTCAAGCTGTGACAATCGACGTTACTAATCAGTGAATGAGAGCGTCAGTCTAGCCAATCTGTTAAGTAACATTTTTAACACATAAAACTCCTCAATATCAATTAATTTTCGGCACTTTTCCAGCAATCCTACCATCACCATCTAGGCAGTTAGATATGAACCCCTTCATTACCGCTATTTCCACAGGTTTTACAGCTTTCACCGCCACAAATTTAGATGATATTGTCATCTTGCTGCTGTTTTTCTCCCAAGTCAATGCTGTTTTTCGACGGCAACACATTGTTACAGGACAATATCTTGGGTTCGCAGCACTGGTGCTGCTTAGTCTTCCTAGCTTCTTTGGCTGTATGATGGTGCCGCGCCCTTGGGTGGGGATGTTGGGGTTAGTACCAATTGCCATTGGAGTCAGCCGCCTGCTAAATCGAGATACAGAGGCGGATGATGAAAATACAGCTACAGATTCGCCTCCATCCACTATCTTTGCTAGTATTTTATCGCCACAAACTTATAGTGTAGCTGCGGTGACATTTGCTAATGGAGGTGATAATGTGGGGATTTATGTCCCGTTGTTTGCCAACTGCACTTGGGATAGCCTGCTAGTGATTCTGAGCGTCTTTTTCTTGCTAGTGGGTGTCTGGTGTTATGTGGCGTATCAACTAACTCGCATGAGCGCGATCGCGACCCTACTTGTCCGCTACGGTAATTCCCTTGTTCCCTTCGTTCTAATGGGTCTGGGTACGCTGATCCTGCTCGATAGCCATACTCTAGAGAGTCGGGATTTAACGGTAGTTACTTTAGCTATCAGTTGCTTGTGGCTGCTGATATTGCTTAAAGACAGTTATCAATCGTTAGAGACTGCACCTAAAATCGAAAAATTTGAGGTAAACTAGGGTTCAAGTTTCCTCCACTTTGCTGAAGTTGGAAAATCATTTATAATTTCAGCAAAGTGGAGGGGTTTTCTAAGAACAAACTCTGATTTCTTACACAAAGGACAACAAAAATGAGCAAGTTTTTCAAAGTGATTCTGGTGGCTTTAGTGCTTTTCGTAAACTTAGCTGTAGCTCAGCCTTCTTGGGCCGGCAAGGATTTCACAAAGGGGGCTGACTATGCGGAAGTGACACAGGAATTGAATCAACTTTTGTCAGCTCAGAGCGATCCTTCGACTGCGGGTTATACGCCTGAACAGTACCAACAGCGGTTGGCCGAATTGCAAATGCAGAAGTACGTGATCGAAACTGCTAAAAAGCGGGCTCAGTGTCGTAATGAAACCGGGCAAACGCTGGCAGTTTATGCTAATAAGCCGAAAAAATCGCCCACGCAACTTTATTTCCTGGCAGCCGGTGAGATTACAGATGATGATTGGGATTGCGATGGTATTTACTTGCCAGCAGAGACTCAAGCTACTTTAGGCCCGGCGACTGAGCCACTTTCTTTGGCTGAACCGGTTGCTATTAAGGTTGTAGATGGTACGCAGCTAGTTGCTACAACGAGTGCAGCAACGGGTGGTATTCAATTGAATGTTGCCCCTGCTAAAGTTTTTAAAGCGGGTGAGACAACTTGGGCCCTGCCCTCGTTTTCTCAGGCAGACATTAATGCACAAATTCCTACGCCGCAACTGATTGATTAATGCTTCTTTAGGAACGGTTAATAGTTAGGGACTTGGGAAAAAATAAAGTCCCAGGCACAATAGAGGAGAGGCAATGCCACCATTGGCGATTGCCTCTCCTCTTTAGATCGCAAAAAAGCCAGAAGATGCTGAGTGATAATCATTCGCGACATTCCTCGATGCAGCCCAAAAGTTAACGGGAAGCCGCAAGCGGTCAACTCGCCTGCAAATATGACGTGGAAGGGACTCAAACCAATTGTACATTTGCTAGAAACGACCTATGAAAAAGGGATTAAGGTTCCATCTCAGGAACTAAAAAAGTACCTCCGCTTCTGCCATCGCTCCTCCATCCTGCCTAAATGGGATATCGCAATTGTTCCCACTTGATTGGGATTTTATTTAATCGCCAGTCGCTTTCTGGTAAAAATACTTTAGGCTGTTTCTCAATCAACTTATTCCACTCTGCGGAATCGACAGAGGGCAACATCTTTTCAATATATTTTACAACTAGGGGATGCAAAATATTTTTTACCTTCTATAGACAATCCTGTGCAATTCTATTTCTTCTAACTATAAGTAGCACAGGATTTTAGCTACACAAGCTAACAACAAAGAAGAAAGATATTCATCCGCAACCTGTATCTGATTATCAAATGCTGTAAGAGTGTAAACGATGAGGAGTATGCCAAAGCCAAAAATCGATCGCCCCCACACCCCAAAGTTCTCACGCCCATTCCCACTATTTCCCCTAAGTTATTCCTCAAGACACTGGTCAGCTTGGTTAACAGCGCTATCCTAGTAGTTATATTGCCCTTAAACCCGATCGACCCGGAGGCCCCTTGTTCAGCCTAGTTCAAAACACTTCTCGCAAAGGAGAAATTCTAGAGGTCGTCTTCCGCAACGGTTGGGACTACATGAAAAGCCTCCTAACCGGTCGCAAAACCGACGCACCCAGTCTCCCAACTCCAGCAGTTCTCCGCAATATCCTCGTCGAATTAGGCCCAGTTTTTGTCAAATTGGGGCAATTGCTGAGCACCCGTCCCGACCTTTTACCTGCCACCTACATCGAAACTCTCTCCACGCTGCAAGCGGAAGTACCGCCCGTACCGTGGTCGGAAGTAGAAGCAATCGTCCGCCAGGAACTCACACAAACTCTCGAAGATACCTTCGCCAAATTTAACACTGAAGCCATCGCCGCAGGTTCGATCGCCCAAACCCACAAAGCTACTTTAAAAGACGGCCGCGAAGTCGCCCTCAAAGTTCAGCGTCCCGGTATTGAGATTGTCATCGAACAAGACATCGCCGTGCTCCGAGGTTTGGCAGAACTTGTCATGCTCACAGACTTCGGTCAACAATACGATATTGTCGCCTTAGCTGAAGAATTTGCGATCGCCCTGCGTGCAGAACTCGACTTCATTCAAGAAGCCAGCTACACAGACGAACTGCGCCGCAATTTATCTAAAAGTAAATGGTTTGACCCCACACAAGTTGTCTTACCAGAAATTAACTGGGAGTTGACTACAAAAAAACTCTTAGTAATGGAGTGGCTGAACGGAGTCCCGATTTTGTTAGGCGATTTGCAAGGAATTCGCCACAAAGGAGATGTAAATGCCGAACGCGAAGAAATTACAACGCTGCTTTGCCGCGTTTTCTTCCAGCAGTTGTACATCGACGGATTCTTTCACGCAGACCCGCATCCCGGCAATTTATTTTATCTCAAAGACGGTCGGATAGCTTTGCTCGACTGCGGCATGGTCGGCAGATTAGACCCGCGAACTCAGCAAAATTTGACAGAAATGTTGCTGTCAATTGTCGATTTAGATGCTCAGCGCTGCGCTCAATTAACTTTGGAAATGGCAGAATTTGCTCAGCCGACAAGTTTAGTTAATCTAGAGAACGATTTGGCGAGAATGCTGCGCAAGTATTACAATGTGAGCTTGTCGCAAATGAACTTGTCGGAAATTTTTTATGAAGTGCTGGAAATCACCCGCAAAAATAAAATTAGGCTGCCCAGCAATCTCGGTTTGTATGCAAAAACTCTAGCTAATTTGGAAGGACTGGCGCGATCTTTTAATCCCCGGTTTAATATTGTAGAGCAGGTGAAACCGCTGATGACCGATATGTTTCGGCGTCAGTTATTAGGAGATGACCCGATACAAGCTCTGCTAAGAACTGCCCTGGATCTGAAAAGCTTATCTTTGCAATCTCCGCGACAGGTGGAAGTGCTTTTAGACCGGGTTACTTCGGAAACTTTGAAGTGGAACTTGACACTAAAAGAACTCGATCCGCTACGCCGCACTCTGGGGGATTCTGCGAACCGACTTTCTTTTAGTATTGTGGTGGGTTCGCTGATTGTGGGGGCGGCAATTATTTCTTCTAACGCGCAAACTTCTCAGCTATCTTTTCTGAGCACTGGTTTGTTTGGGGCGGCGAGTTTTTTGGGTTTTTGGTTGATTCTTAGCATTCTGCGATCGGGCCGTTTGCGGAGTTGATTGTACAATATCGGTATTTGTTGTAGAACGGGCCCGAAAGCCTGTTCTTGAGAATGGTGGAAGATGTAGAATATAGCCAACAAGTGCAACAACCGCATAAAGGTAGGCTATGTCACAGCATGATGCTTCTCTCCCAAAGTCGGCAATTAGAGACAACCGCCACCGCGGCACGGTGGGCGATTTTTTGAAAGCCAAGGTCGAGGAAAACTCAACCTTGTCAATTGTTTCTGCTTACTTTACAATTTATGCTTTTGATGCTTTGAAGCAACAACTTCTAGGTATTAAAAGCTTGAAATTTCTGTTTGGCGAACCGCGCTTCATCAAGTCCCTTGACCCCAGTAAAACTGATAAAAAGGCGTTCCAAATTGAGGATCAGGGCTTGCAGCTACAGAATCGGTTGGAGCAAAAGCGGGTTGCAAAAGAATGTGCAGAATGGATTGAGAAAAAAGTACAGATACGGTCGGTAAAGCAATCTAATTTACTGCACGGCAAAATGTATCACATTGCTCATAACGGAAGCGAAAATGCTATTATGGGCAGTTCTAATTTTACCGTGCGGGGACTGGGATTAGGTACGAAATATAACAATATTGAACTCAATCTAGAAGTAGATAGTAAACGCGATACCCGCGACCTTAAAGCCTGGTTTGATGAACTCTGGAATGATGCCGAACTCATCGAAGAGGTCAAACAAGATGTGCTGCTGTACCTAGAGCAACTTTACCAGAATAATACTCCTGAGTTTATCTACTACAAAACTCTGTTTCATATCTTCGAGACTTTTCTAGATGACCTAGAAAAAAGCGATATTCTCAGCGAACAGCTACACCTATTTGATACAGAAATCTGGAAAGCTCTATTTGAATTTCAAAAAGACGGAGTTAAGGCAGCCATCAATAAAATCCGACGATATAACGGGTGTATTATTGCTGACAGCGTTGGTTTAGGTAAAACATTTGAAGCTCTAGCGGTTATTAAATATTTTGAACGGCGGAATGAAAAAGTTTTGGTTCTGTGTCCTAAAAAACTCCGCGAGAATTGGACTGTATATCAAGCACAGAACAATAGCGATATCAATCCTTTTATTAAAGACCGCTTTAGCTATACAGTCCTATCTCACACTGACCTGAGCCGCGATTCCGGTTGGTCTGGGGACATTAATTTAGAAACGATTAATTGGGGTAACTATGACTTGGTAGTTATTGACGAATCCCACAATTTTCGCAACAACATCAAGAGTAAACGGGACGAATCTGGCAATCTAATTAGAAAGAGCCGTTACGAAATGCTGAGGGATGACATTATCAAGAGCGGTGTCAAAACTCAGGTGCTACTTTTATCAGCAACTCCGGTTAACAATGATTTAAAGGATTTGCGGAATCAACTTTATTTGATAGCAGAAGGTGGCGATGCTGCCTTTAGCGAATCGCTGGGAATTGCCAGTCTGCGCGATACATTAGCTGATGCTCAGGGGAAATTTACCAAGTGGGCCAAGAAAAGTCGCGATCGCAAAACTAGCGAACTGCTGGAAGAACTTAGTTCTGCTTTTTTCAAACTGCTTGACGAATTGACGATCGCACGATCTCGCAAGCACATTCAAAAATACTATAAAGATGCGATCGCCCAATTAGGCGGCTTTCCTGAACGGCTCAAACCCATCTCGGTATTTCCTGAGATTGACCTCAAGGGTGAGTTCATGTCCTACGAACAGCTTAACAGCGAAATTTCTAAATATCAACTCTCGCTATTCAACCCTTCAAAATATGTTCTGTCGCGATACCGTTCGGTGTATGAAAATAAAGGAGTGCGAAATTTCAAACAGAGCGATCGCGAACGCTGTTTGATCGGCATGATGAAAGTCAATTTCCTTAAACGCTTAGAAAGCTCCATCCGTTCCTTTGCGCTGACAATGGATCGCACGGTTACGAAAACGGAAGAACTAGAGAAAAAAATTAAAAATTTTAAGCAATTGCAGCAATCTCGCGACGCTAACCAGACAGTAACTTTCAGCGATTGGATGATTGAAGACTTGGACGATGAAGAGTTGCAAGATGCCATGCAAGTAGGTCAGAAGCTGATATTTCAAATGGCGCACCTCGATGTCGAAACCTGGTTAAAAGACCTGAAAAATGACAAGGAACAGCTTAAAAAAATTTACAATTCTGCCCAAAGCATTTCTGTTGAACGCGATGCCAAGCTGGCTGAGCTAAAAGAACTGATCGCGGAGAAAGTTAAGCATCCTACAACTAACAAGCATGGTCAACCAAATCGCAAGGTTTTAGTCTTTACTGCCTTTGCAGATACGGCAGTCTATCTCTACGAAGGATTGCGGGAATGGGCAAGAGTAGAATTGAAAATTAACCTAGCTTTGGTGACTGGGGGATCGGCGGCAAATAAGACTACCTTTGGCAAAAACGAGTTCAATCACATCCTGACAAATTTTTCGCCTTTCGCCAAGAAACGCGCTCAAATTCTATCTATGCGGCAAGACGGCGAGATCGATCTATTAATTGCCACAGATTGTATTTCAGAAGGACAAAATTTACAAGATTGCGATTATCTGATTAACTACGACATCCACTGGAACCCAGTCCGAATTATCCAGCGCTTCGGTAGGTGCGATCGCATTGGCAGCCCCAACCACACGGTACAATTAATTAATTTTTGGCCGACAGAGGACTTGGATCAATACATCAATCTGAAAAATCGAGTAGAAGCACGGATGGCTTTAGCGGACATGGCTGGTACATTTGAAGATAACCTGCTGGAGGCAAAGGAGATTCAAGAACTGATTGAGAGTGATTTGAAATACCGCGACAAGCAGTTGCTGCGATTGAAAGATGAGGTGCTGGATCTCGAAGATTTCACGGAGACTTTAGCCCTAACGGAATTCACTCTCGATGATTTCCGAATGGAACTAGCCAAATACATTGAGAGCAACCGCAAACTACTCCAAGATGCCCCTTTAGGACTCTATGCAGTAGTTCCAACTAACTCAGAGTACCCGATAATTGCTCCGGGCGTAATTTTTTGCCTCAAACAAAAAGGCGATTTTCTTGATAATAAAACCGTCAACCCGCTGCAACCATACTTTTTAGTTTACGTTCGAGAAAATAAGGAAGTCCGATTAACTTTTGCTCAACCCAAACAAATACTTGAAATATATCAGTTGCTGTGCGCGGGGTGTACTGTTCCCTATGAAGATTTGTGCAACTTGTTCGATAGACAAACTAATAACGGATTTGATATGAGTTTGTATAACGATTTGCTTAAGCGGGCGGTTGATTCAATTGCAGGTATTTACAACAAGCGGCTCATCGGTCACCTGCTGTCTAGCCGCAGTGCTGTGTTGGTTGAGCAAGCGCATCAGGTTAAAGCAACAACTGATTTTGAACTGATTACCTGGCTGGTGATTAAATGAGCGTCAGCGAACAACAAGCCAAAGCATCTATTAATGAAGCTTTAAGTAGTTTTGCCAAGGGGAAACTAGCGGATAACGCCCGTAATTTGTTCTTTACTCTTGGCTACCAAAGTGATATAATTTATGCGCTAGAACCTAATAGTTCGGATAATTTTATTGCAAAATTTGATATTGATAAAAAGCTAACTCACCAAAAAGCTCTCTTAGAGGAATGGCTGTCGGTTGATTTCCTCTTCCAATTTACCGGGACAGAAATTGCAGATAATGACCAGCTTGTCGAATTTGATACTAGCAGTGGTGAGAGTGCCTTTTTTACTTCCTACTTGTTTTTCGCGCTCGCACTGCGGAGGAGCGCGTACACTATCGAACAACTTGACGGGATTGTCCGCGAGATTAATAAAATTTTCCCGATGCCGGCGATCGTTCTTTTTCAGCATGGAGAAACTCTGACTTTCTCCATGATAAACCGGCGCCAACACAAACGCAATGAATCTAAAGATGTATTAGGAAAAGTCAAACATCTTAAAGATATCCCGTTCGCCCGTCCGACAAACTCTCATTTAAAAATGCTCTTCGAGATTTTCTTGGCACAGTTGCATAAAAATCACGGTTTTAGCAACTTTGACGAATTTAATGAAGCTTTGCATCAAACTATTCCTGACAACATCAAATTTAAAAAAGACCGTCTACCGTCAGATTCACTTCGGTTTTACCTGCAAGAAATCGGTCGAATTCCTATGCTCAAAGCTTATGAAGAGATTGAATTAGCTCGTAAAATTGCTGAATTAGAATTAGAGGGCTGCCGAAAAGCTAAAGACAAAATGGTAGAGTCTAACTTGCGGCTGGTAGTCTCAATCGCTAAAAAATATCAAAATCGAGGGCTGGATTTATTAGACTTGATTCAGGAGGGAAATCTCGGTTTAATCAAGGCTGTAGAAAAGTTTGATTGCACGATGGGAACCAGGTTTTCCACCTACGCATATTGGTGGATTCGTCAGGCAATTACGCGGGCTATTGTCGATCAATCGCGGACTATCCGCCTACCAGTTCACGTTTATGAAACTATCTCGAAGATCAAGAAAACTACCAAACAGCTTTCTCAAGAAATCGGCCACAAGCCTACGGAAGAAGAAATCGCGACTAAAATGGAGATAACAATTGCCAAATTGCGCTTTGTTAAATCTAAATCGGATGTGTCTATCATTTCCTTAGATACTAGAGTGGGTGAGGATGAAGGTTCTACATTGGGAGAGTTGATTGAATTCGATGGAGAAACACCAGAAGAAAAAGTATATAAAAATTTGTTTGCCGAAGATTTAGAAAGCGTTTTAGATACTCTGGGCCCTCGACAACGTGACGTTATTCGGATGCGATTCGGATTGGATGATGGCCGCGAGAAAAGTCTACAGGAAATCGGTAATATATTTGATGTTACCCGCGAACGGATTCGGCAAATTGAGGCTAAGGCTTTACTAAGATTGCGCCATCCCAACCGCAACAGTATTTTAAAAGAATGTATTCGCCCTACAGGGATTGACCAAACTCAGACAAAAAGACCGATCGCCCAACCGATGCAGCCCAAACAGTTCAACATTCCAGAAAACTTGTCTCGCAGCCATTGCGACACTTTCTTACAGGAGCCTGTTGGTGATAAAATAGTTGATATAGCTAATATGACCGAACCATTAATTCTTTTTAACAACTTCATAGAAGAATCAAATATAGAACAAACAAAGTTGGCTCAGACTTACTTGTCGAAAACCGAGGAAAATGAAAACAATCTCACTTATGCAATTTTGAACGATCGTAATTTCCACATTGCCGAACGGACAGAAAATGACTTGAATGGAGTGATTAAACCGATGGTACAAAATTCAGCAGATTTACTGAAACAACTCACCGCACTAGAAGAGGTTTTTTCTCAACTGGAAGCACGGCTGTCAGAGGCGAGTCGAAAGTTGCTAGACCCTGGTATACCTATATCTCAAAATCTGATTCAAGAACTTGACGAGTCCCGGGAAAACTTTATTCAGCTTCGCGACAAGGTGCTAGAACTGGCTGAATATTTGGCAGTATCGCCAACGCTGACAACTGAGGAAATTGGTTCTTTAGCAGATATCAAGTCTGTACTTGAGCGTGTTAATTTGGCCGAGAAGCAAAAAAGTGCGATCGCTCTTGTCCGCGACTCTGCTTTGAGGGTTCTGGAACGAATTTTAGCGATCGCCCATCGAGTAGAGAGGAATTTCCAGTCATTGCTGGAATGTCAGGACAAAGCCCGGGAACTTCAACGCGCCATCTCCGAATCGCAGGAGTATGACTTGCATCCCGACACCAAACTATTGGCTGACGGCAATCATCCATTCTCCAAACTGCTAACACTAATTGCAGAATTGGAAGAAGCAGATGAAGAGCGTTTGGATTCCTTACATGATGCCGTATCTGAATCGTTTGGAAGAACTCTGGCGATGGCAGCAGTCAGAGGTAAACTGATGATTCAGTCGGAAGCAATACCAGATTCACCTGCTATTTCTACTAACAATAACTTAGAGGAAGCTTCCTTAGTTGAGGGGCCGGAACCTGAAACTGTTCCTATTCTAGACCAACCACTATTAGCAGAGTTGAACGCGGTCTTGATAGAGAAGGTTATCGCGCAGCCAACCACTGAAAATATCCCAGATATTCCACCAACAGAAGCGCCTACCGCAACTCAGGTAAATCATCAAAATTCGGAAAATAAGCAAGGAAAAGAAGTTGACAAGCAGGGGAATAAAAAAAGAGAAGAAAAACAGTCTCTCTACAGCTTCTCGCCCAATGATACCGCTCAACAAATCGCTCAATCCATCTTGGACGACCCCGATCGAGAACGCCCAGCAGTTTTGCGCGACTTAGTTTGGCGACTGATTTTTGAACAAAAACTCAGCCTTGCATTTCATTTAGCTCGCTGCTTTGAAAAACAATACTCCAACTTTGAACCGCACCTGCCACCGCAGTTAATTCGAGCAGTATTGCTAGGACAAAACCTGCGCTATGACGTAGGATATGGAAAACTTGCAAATCTGCTTAAAGATGACTTCACCAGTTACACCGCCAGCTATTCATTACCAGACAAAAGTGAATGGAATCAAGCTGCAAGCTTGCTCTTGGCCTCCGCAGCAATGCGACCGTCTTTACTAGCGCCAAATACTGGTGCGAAGCACCTTCTCCAGCAACTTCACTTCGGTAAAGCTGGACTTGCAAAACTGTACGATTATTGCCAAATTATCGCCAAACACGGCGATCGGCAGCGGGCGCTGGATATCACAGCCATCAAGAAAGCTCAAGACCAGGCTGACATACAAAAATCTTTAGACGATCTGCATCAAAAAATCGAAACTTGGTGGTCTCAAGCACAGAAAAAAGATATGATTTACCCGCCGGCGAAGAAGGTTTGGCAGGATTGGTTGAAGCCGGACGAACTGATTCACTCTTTACTATTTCCTGTACTTGAAAGCGATTTGAGTAAACTTTCAGCACTCAAGCAGAAAGTCAATCGATTGTCTGACGAATCCCAGATAGACTCTGAAGTTGAGAAGACCGATCGTAAAATTCGCAGCAGTCGCCGTGACTCCATGATGGGGAAAGCCGTGATTCAGTTTCGCGATCGCGTTCGTGAACCTGTTGATTTGGTACGAAAGTGGATTGAGATTCAGGAATCGCGTTTAGATCAAAGAGATAATTATCTTCAGAAAGAAGCCAAACAGTTAAAACAAGATATTGAGAATCTTCAAGATACGGTTCTCCAAGAATTAGATACCTTTGAGGCAACAAAACCTCCAGTGTTTATTTTAGCTGGTATTGCCTGTTGCCGAAAAGCTGTGGAAGACATCGGTAATATCTTCGATCCAGATACCGAATTGCCAACCGCAGAACCTTATCCAAAACATATCCTGCACGCGGATCTGTTGAGAATGCCATCTATCCCGATCGACGATGCCTGGGAACTGGATATGGCGAATCCTGAAGCGGGTATAGATGGAATTTTGGAGTTAGTAAAAAATGACATTTGGGATTGGCAACAAGCATTCGATATGCAGAGTTATGTCTGTAGTTCAAATGCTGTGGGAAATCACGAGGTTACGGCGCACATCATCGAATACCTCGAACACAATCCCGAATCAACATTAGACCTCGCTCAGCTAAAGGATGAACGCAATAATCGGATTGAAGAGTGTCAAAAAATTTTGCAGAAGCAGGTCGAGACTACTAGCAAACAGCTCGAAAGTGCGGTAGCTTTTGGTTTGCTAAGAGAAACAGATAGAACTGCTTATGCAGCACAGATTGAAAGCATTAAAAATGCTCTGGAAACTACCAGGCTGTTTTCCGAAAAAATTGAGCTGCTTCGGGCGATCGGTGAAGCAATTAACGCCAAGCGGCAGGAACAGATCGATCGAGTATCCGAGGAATTAGAGAGTCTTCAGCAAACAGGTATAGCAGATGCCGATCGTACCAGAATTTGCAGTGTATTGGAGCAAGGCGATATCCTGACGGCTAATGAATATATATATATGCTGCAACAGGGGCGATCGCTTCCTGAACCAGAGGAAAAGAGAGATGCTTTTAAAGACTTCTTCGAGCATAAGTATGCTGCGATCGAAAAAGTGCTTGACGAGTGCGATCGCGATCGACAAAAAAAGCAAGAGCTAATTCCCAATATTTCCAAAGGGAAAAGTATCGCAAAAATCCAAATACCGCAGGGGGCTCAAGCCAAAAAAGCCGCTGAAATGCTCGACGCTTGGTTTAAAGCGAAGGGAAGGCATCAAGTAATCACAGAGATAGATGCTGGGCAAATTCTCAGCAACCTGGGTTTCAACATAGAATCTCTTAGATTCAAAAAATCAGGACAATATACCTGGATTGACGTTAATGCCGAGCCGATATCTGACCAAAATCGCTGTCCTGTGTCTGCCTATGGTTCAGCCGCGAACGGTCATTACCGCATTCTTTGCGTATGGGATAGACCGAACGAACAGGATATCCTCAATGCGGTTGGAGACACTGCTCTTGGAGGGCCGGTCTTCGTCTTTCATTTTGGGCGAATGACCGTAAAGAGACGCCGAGATTTGGCTGATTTGTGTCGCCAGCGTCGGAGCACTTTTATTGTGATAGATGATGTGCTGATGCTCTACCTTTGCGGAGAACAAAAAACACGCTTACCTGTATTGTTTGACTGTACCTTACCCTTTACTTTTCTAGAACCGTATAAAACCGCAGCCGGAGAGGTTGCGCCTGAGATGTTTTACGGGCGAGTACGAGAACGGGAATCTATAATCAATCCCGAAGGTTCTTGTTTAATTTATGGAGGCCGCCAGTTAGGTAAAACGGTTTTGCTTAAGTATGTACAGCGGACTTTTCACGCAACCGACGCGGGAAGGAACGCCCTATTTTTGGATATCAACAAAATTGGGCGCCAGCAACAGTTAGATGAAATTTGGCATCTACTAAACGAAGAATTGGATAAATTGCAAATTCCCGGTATCAACCGGCGCAATTCCGTCCGCGAAAGCAGCTTGCAGCGGATTAAAAGTTGGCTGGAATCGGACAATCAGCGACGCTTTTTGCTGTTGTTGGATGAGGCAGATAATTTCCTGGAAGCTGATGGTAATGAGGATTTCCCGCGCTGCGACGAACTCAGAAAATTAATGACGGAAACTCACCGACGTTTTAAGGTAGTTTTTGCCGGATTGCACAACGTTCTGAGAACCACCAGACAAGCTAATCACCCGCTAGCTCACTTTGGCAGCCCAATCTGCATTGGGCCCCTACTTAATAATGGTGAAATGCGAGCCGCAACAGCTTTGGTAGAACGTCCGTTGGCTAGTCTTGGCTATCGTTTTGAATCGCCTGATTTAATTCCGCGCATTCTTTGGCAGACCAACTATTATCCGAGCTTGATTCAACTCTATTGCGACCAGTTACTCAAGCACATTACTAACCCAGATGTCCCTACTTTTGATGCGAAAATTAGTCCGCCTTATGTGATTACTTCTCGCCATGTAGAAGAAGCTTATCAAAGTCAAGACCTTCGCAATAATATTCGCGATCGCTTTAAGTTGACACTGCGACTCGATCTGCGCTACGAAGTAATTGCCTACTCAATTGCTGATGGTTCTCAGCAGAATGAAACAGGCATGGAAGATGGGTTTTCTGTATCTTGGATTCGCGAGCAAGTCTTGTATTGGTGGTCTGAAGGATTCGCAGGAAGGTCATCGGAAGATGAAATTCTTGCTTTACTAGAAGAAATGGTCGGATTAGGAGTTTTACGAGAAACCAATCCAGGTTGCTTCACTCTGAGAAGTTCTAATTTAGCCTTGCTTATGGGTACGCAGCGAGAAATTGAAACGGAACTTCTGAGACTTGACCGCAAAGCTCCGCCTGAATACGAACCTGCTACTTTTCGGTCTCCTCTTCTAGTCAAAAATAAAGCTGATTCCCGGCGCAGTCCTTTAACTGTTCAACAGGAATCAGATTTGCTGCGCCGGGAGTACGGTGTCTCTATTATATTTGGCTGCCAAGCCGCAGGAATTGACGATTTGAGAGTTTTTATGGAAGCAGCCTTTAGTAAGAAGGATTGCAAAATTCACTATTTAGAAAACCTCTCAGACCGATCGGATTTCAGCCAGCATTTGACAGAAATTAGTAACCGTCGCAAGAAAGATACCACGACGCTCGTTGTTGTATCACCCACCACCCCTTGGAGTAAGGATTGGGTTGATGAGGCAATTAAGAAAATCAAAAGATTGAAGAAAGAAGACTCGTTTATCCAGCTTGTTTTCGTCGCCGATCCTCAGAAGGCTTGGCAGTTAGTTATTCCTAATTCGATAGGTTTAGATTCCTTTAAGGAACTGAGATTTTTCAGCCTCAAACCTTGGCACGATGCGGCGCTGCGACATTGGTTGGAAGATGCTAAGTTGCCCAGCGGACTAGAAGTTAGAAAGAAGATTACGGAAGTGACAGGGAATTGGTCAAACTTGCTGCAAGAATTCTATCAATTTTCCCAAGCTAATCCGCATCGCTGGCAAGATTCCTTGGCGGAACTGAAGAATCAATTTAATAACTCTGACAAATTAATTAATTCAATGGGCTTTGACGGTTGCGAACCTCAAAGAAAACTGGTGATGAGAACTTTGGCCCAATGGGGAGAAGCAGCAGCGGTTGAGGAATTAATTGAGGTTCTTGATGATGTATCGCCTGAAATTATTAAGCAGACTCTCAGATGGGCGGATATCCTCAGTCTCGTCTCGCATTTAGGAAATCAGAAGCAAGACGGTAAGGATTACTGGCAGATTGACCCTGTAGTTGGTCGTCTGCTCGAATCTATGGCTGAGTAATACACACTTTCTGCTGTGGGATGTACTTAAGCAGATATCTGACTTAAGATAGGCGATCGCCCGCAGCAGCTAAGTCTAAGCTAGAAATTGTTCGATCGACCTAATTGAGGAAAAAAAGATGAGCAGCGGTCACGCCAGCCATAAAGGTTCTTCCACCAAACCCAATACCAACACTAACGGTCAAATTACATCTCCTGAAGACCAACCCGCTGACCCGCTAAATCAAGAAACATCCGGTTATCCGTTCCATAACGAAGCAATGGAAAATCCTGTTGCCACCGCGCGGCCCGACGAAGAGGCTGAGTCTGGCGAAGAACAGCAATAGTGATATCGAGTAAATTGTCATCGATATGCTATCTGCGACGCGGTTGATTAGAGGTTTGATAAAAATTAGGTTTGTACTAATTACATCTTGCACTTCCAGAGTCCGCCAAGGAGTTAAATCTCTGGCGGACTATTCGGCCAGCTTCAGTAGTACCTCATATCAAATCCGTTGACATCGGAATTATTATCTCTCTCTTCTCTTTCTCTGTGTCCTCTGTGCCCTCTGTGGTTTAATCATTCCGATACAACCGGAATTGATATCACAGCTTCAGAACAAAGGAATAAAGTCCTTACGACAAAACTATTTAACCTAAAATTCAAGTTAGGAATTATTGATAAATGAGCGGGATTAACAAAGTATTGGAAAAGGACAAATTGCCAGAATTAGGATTAGTCTGCATTACGACTTCTGATGCAGTTCGCTTTCGTACTGTCACGCGGAAGCGGCTGTTACAACTTACAGAAACGGAACAAGAAAAAGTATTGCGCGAGCTTTATGCAGACAACTTAAAACGACTTGACAAAGCGATCGACTTCTGTTCCGTTAATCAGATTAAGCTCTACCGCATGACTTCTGCACTGTTCCCTTTTGCAGATACAGATTTGGGGGAAGCAGTGCTACACTCCATGACTGAGGAATTGCGGAAGACGGGCGATCGCGCTTTGTCTTCGGGCATCCGTTTGGTACTCCACCCGGATCAATTTGTCGTCCTCAGTTCCGACAAGCTTTCTGTGGTTGAAAACAGCATTAAAATTCTCGCAACTCATGCTTTAATTTTAGATATGTTGGGACAGCCCCGATCGCCCCAGGCACTGATGAACATTCACGGCGGTAAGAGCGATCGCACTTCGCAACTCAAGTCAGTCATCCGCGACTTGCCAGAATCCATTCGATCGCGCTTAACCTTTGAAAATGACGAATACGCTTACAGTTCCTCGGAAATTTTAGAAGTTTGTCTCGATACCGGCGTACCAATGGTTTTTGACGCCCACCACCACGTCATTCACGAACATTTAGAAACTTACGACGATCCCAGCGTTCCCGAAATGCTCGCAGCAGCCCGCACAACTTGGTCTGTTCCTGAATGGCAATTAGTGCACATATCGAATGGAAAAGAGTTTTTTACCGATCCGCGCCACAGCGATTTAATTACAGAAATGCCTAATTGCTATTATCAGGCTCCTTGGATTGAAGTAGAAGCTAAATTTAAAGAGTTAGCGATTGAAAAGTTGCGCGCCGAATGGTTGTCTGCGAATGTTCCACAATTTAGCACTGTCTCGTAGGGGGAAGTTTTACTAACAATAATTGCCTAAAACCGATCATCTCGAAAACCCGTCCCGCCCAACGGTAAATCGCAATCTACCTTTTTGTTAATACCAATTATAAATTATGTGTGGACGATACACTTTAACTACTTCAGGTCAAATCATAGCCGAATTCTTCAAACTGTCGGCAGTTCCCGATATCAAACCTCGATACAATATCGCCCCAACTCAATCAGTTGCCACAGTAACAGTTGAACCAGAAAAAATCCAGCGACATTTCCAATTTATGCGCTGGGGTTTGATTCCCAGTTGGGCAAAAGACATGAAAATAGGCAGCCGCATGATTAACGCGCGATCGGAAACTGTAGCCGAAAAACCTGCTTTTCGCAGCGCCATCAAGCACAGGCGATGTTTGATAGTCGCTGACGGCTTCTACGAATGGCAGCAGCAGGGAAAGAACAAACAGCCTTACTATTTTCAAAAGGCAGACGGCGAACCTTTTGCTTTTGCCGGTTTGTGGGAAAATTGGGAATCTCCAGAAGCAGAAAACATTGTATCTTGCAGTATAATTACTACCGCTGCTAACGAAACAGTGCAGCCGATGCACGATCGAATGCCGGTGATTCTCTCCGACAGCGATTGGGAACAGTGGCTAGATCCTTCTGTTAAAAATGCTCAGGATGTTTTGCCGTTGTTAAAGCCGTATGCTTCGGAAGCCATGAAAGCAAAAGCCGTAAGTACGATCGTCAACAGTCCAAGTAGAGACAGTCCCGAATGTATTAGCGATCGGCAATAAATCATTGCAGCGGACAAAACGGAGATAGTTTGAGTTATGATGTAAAATAATGTTTGAGCTGTAGCTTTGGTTTTCTAAATCGCTGTTTAACTCAGTTGTTATTTGCTCAAACATTTTTTAAATCTTAACATCAGTTAGAAGACAAAAAATATGATCGGATACGTTACACTCGGTACCAACGATATTGAAAGTGCAGCCAAGTTTTATGATGTTTTGCTTGCTGAAATTGGCGCTCGACGATTCATGGAATTAGACCAATTTATCGCATGGAGCGTTTCTCCCGATCGACCAGCACTTGCTATTACAAAACCCTTTGATGGTAACAGAGCAACTGTTGGCAATGGAGTAATGATAGCTCTTCAAGTTGACAGTCCAGAAAAAGTCAACTTAGTTTATAACAAAGCGATCGAACTTGGGGCTAAGGATGAAGGAGCCGCGGGGCCCAGAGGCGTGTTGCCGGGGTTTTATGCGGGATATTTTCGGGATCTTGATGGGAATAAGCTGAACGTGTTTTGTATGATTCAACCAAACAGTTAAGATTTTTATTTTTCGTGAGGCTCGCCGAAAACCAGCTATTTCCGATTGTTAGCTATTAGTTATCAATCCCTAAATAAGAGTTGATAACTAATAACTAATGACTAATGACTAATGACTAATAACTAAATTAACTCTCGTACATCCGCGCTTCAGCCGCCTCGGGATTTTCCTCGCAATACTCGTCAAAAGCCGTTTTTTCAAGCTTCATCGATCGCTGGTGAGAAGCCTCAGCCTGCATTTCCTCTACAATATCCCACGCTACCGCGCATTCTGTCGAAGTAGCGCCTTTCTCGGCACAAATAGTTCTGGCATCCGCGATCGCCCGTTCGATTTCTTCCTCAAATAAAATACTTTTTGGCTTTTCGACAAAATCGCTTTTTGTCAAGATATCGGTTACTGAAATAATGCCCAGCAGTTTGTCTTGAATCACCGGAGCTCGGCGGATTCGGGTATTGGCGAACAACCTCGCCACGTATTCCACGCCCAAGTCGGGATTCACCGTGATGCACGGTTTGGTCATAATCTCGAAGACGCGGACTTTCTGCGGGTCTACTCCGTAGGCTGTTACTTTGTAAACAATATCCGTTTCCGTGACAATCCCGTAGGCGTCTTGTTCGTGGCGGCGTTCCACAATTAACGCGCGCAAACACAGTTCGTTCATCATCGCCACCGCTTCAGCTACAGTTGCCGAACCGCGAATGGTAACAACTTCTGTGGTCATAATATCTTGGGCTTTCATCATCATTTTTTATTGCTTCCTGCTTATAAAGTCTAGTGCGTGCCGATTGTCGGCTGTCCTTTTGATTTGTCACCATCATCAGGACTTACGCTCAGAAACCCGGTTTAGTAACGATAAATCCAGTCGCCAGGGTTTCTGAGAAATCGCGCGATCGCAAACTAATCATAAAACCTTTAACGGCACTCGGGATGACAAGTTGCCTGAAACCGCCGATCGATCCTCCGGAACCTCCGGAATGCCGGAGTTCCCGCTCAGACGGGGCCAGCGTGCGATCGCCCAAGCAAGAGTGAAGCATTTGGGCGATCGCTCCTTGAGCTTGTTTGGCTGAGATTTTCCAGCCCCAGGCTCAAAGAAGCAAAAGTTAACACAAACTAAGCAACTGCTTGCGCTCGCACAGATCCCCGCCTCTGATAAACTTGATTGCTGGGAGTGCAAAAGAGCACAAGGCACGCATCAGCAGTTGGGAGGATCTAGTTCGTGGACAATGTAATCGGTTTAGAGATTATCGAAGTAGTTGAGCAGGCCGCCATCGCTTCCGCTCGCTTGATGGGCAAAGGCGAAAAAGATGAAGCCGACAGAGTGGCTGTAGAAGCCATGCGGGAGCGCATGAACAAAATTCATATGCGCGGTCGCATCGTGATCGGCGAAGGCGAACGCGATGACGCACCCATGCTTTACATCGGGGAACAAGTAGGTATTTGCACCCGCGAGGATGCCAAAGATTTCTGCAACCTAGATGAATTGATTGAAATTGACATCGCTGTTGACCCCTGCGAAGGTACTAACCTGGTAGCTTACGGTCAAAACGGTTCGATGGCAGTTTTGGCAATCTCTGAAAAAGGTGGTTTGTTTGCTGCTCCCGATTTCTACATGAACAAATTGGCTGCTCCTGCGGCTGCTAAGAATCATGTAGATATTCGCAAGACGCCAACTCAAAACCTCCATATTATCTCTGATTGCCTCGGCCGCAGTATTGAAGATTTGGTGGTGGTCGTGATGGATCGCGATCGGCACAAAGGTTTAATTAATGAAATTCGGCAAGCGGGTGCAAGAGTTAGGCTGATCAGCGACGGCGACGTTTCGGCAGCGATTTCTTGCGCGTTTTCTGGTTCCAACATCCACGCACTTATGGGTATTGGCGCAGCACCCGAAGGTGTGATTTCCGCAGCAGCAATGCGCTGTTTGGGCGGTCACTTCCAAGGGCAGTTAATTTACGATCCGGCTGTTGTAAAAACTGGTTTGATCGGTGAAAGCAAAGAGAGCAATATTGCCCGCCTGAAAGAGATGGGCATCACAGACCCAGACAAGATTTACAATGCTGAAGAGCTGGCATCTGGAGAAACAGTTCTGTTTGCAGCTTGCGGGATTACCCCCGGAACGCTGATGGATGGAGTTCGCTTCTTTGGCGGCGGCGCTCGCACTGAAAGTTTGGTAATTTCTTCTCAGTCGAAAACAGCTCGGTTTGTGGATACAATCCATATGTTTGACCAGCCGAAATCTTTGCAATTGAATTAGTGATTAGTTAGTGGTTAACAGTTAAATGTTAACAATTAACAGTTAACGGTTAACAGTCACCGATGATTAGCAATTAGCGATAAACTAAGAACTAATAGCAGGTGACTGTTAACAACTAAGAAATAAATAGTGACAAATCACAGATATGAATATTGCAGTCGTAGGTCTCAGCCACAAAACAGCGCCGGTTGAAGTTCGCGAAAAACTGAGCATTCCAGAACAGAAAGTTGAAGCCGCGATCGCCCAATTGCGCGGCTACCCGCACATTCAAGAGGTTGCCATCCTCAGCACTTGCAACCGCTTAGAAATTTATATTGTTACCAGCGAGTCGGAGCCTGGTGTGCGAGAGGTTATTCAGTTCCTTTCCGAATGCAGTAAAGTTCCTTTGCAGTCTTTGCGCCCTCACCTGTTTATTTTGCTGCACGAAGATGCAGTGATGCACTTGATGCGAGTAGCTTCTGGCCTCGACAGTTTGGTGCTCGGAGAAGGACAAATTTTGGCTCAAGTGAAACAAACTCACAAACTCGCCCAGCAGTACAAAGGTGTAGGCAGAATTTTAGAGCGCTTGTTCAAGCAAGCTCTCACAGCAGGGAAGCGAGTTCGCACGGAAACTAGCATCGGTACCGGTGCAGTTTCGATCAGTTCGGCGGCGGCAGAATTGGCTCAAATGAAGGGTCAGCATTTAGGAAGCAGCAAAATTGCGATTATCGGTGCTGGCAAAATGTCGCGGCTTTTGGTGCAGCATTTGCTCTCAAAAGGAGCTAGCCATATTTCGATCGTCAACCGCTCTGTGCGGGGCGCCCTGGAGTTGGCCGGCCAGTTTAAAGATGCTGAATTGCACCTGTATCAGCTCTCAGAAATGATGCAGGTAATTGCCAGTTCCGACTTGGTTTTCACCAGTACGGCAGCTACCGATCCGCTGTTAAATAAAGCTAAATTGGAAGCTGTTTTAGACCCAAATCGCCCTTTGATGTTGGTGGATATTTCTGTACCGCGCAACGTTGACTCGGATGCCAACGAACTCGCTAATGTGCGATCGTTTAATGTGGACGACTTGAAAGCAGTGGTAGCTCAAAATCACGAAAGCCGCCGCAAAATGGCAATGGAAGCTCAGGGCTTGCTGGAACAGGAAGTAGAGGCTTTCGATCTCTGGTGGCGCAGTCTGGAAACTGTTCCTACTATTAGCTGTTTGCGGGATAAGATAGAATTGATTCGGGAACAAGAGTTAGAAAAAGCTTTATCGCGTCTTGGTTCGGAATTTTCGGAGAAACATCAAGATGTGATTGAATCTTTAACAAGGGGGATTGTGAATAAGATTTTGCACGATCCGATGGTACAGTTGCGCGCTCAGCAGGATATTGAGGCGCGGCGGCAAGCGATGCAAACTTTGCAAACACTGTTTAATTTGGATGTGGATGTCAATCAGCAGTACAGCTAGTTTGTCATTAGTCATTGGTCATTAGTCATTAGTCAGTTGACAGGAAAGCAGTTAGCCGTTGACCCGAAAGCAAAAGTCATATTGTGTCCGGTCAATTACCATGAATAAAAATGCCTCCAACCCTTGCGGCAAAAGCATCATTCGGGAGGGTAAATTGCTCGAACCTGATATCAGTTATCATTCAACCAATAACTAATGACTAATAACTAATGACTAATAACTAATGACTAATAGGCGAATTTATCAAATAATCCTACTGATTGCGGGGCTATGGCTGGTTTTTGAATTTGCCTCCCGCATTGCGGCAGAAATTCTCTGGTTTCAGGAAGTTGGATATCTTCAGGTTTTTCTGTTAAAGCTGAAAACTCAAGGGTTGCTGGGGGCGATCGCAATTGCTGTTTCTTCTGCCTTTTTGCTCGGAAATTTGGCTTTAGCCCGCCGCCTGCAACATCCCGCAGAGGAAATGAAATCGCCGGTTGCGGGGCCCCTATTCGCTTCACTGAGGGCGAACAAAACGGGGAAGAGTTACGAATTACCGGTTGCTAAATCCCAAATTACCTTTTCCTGGCTGCTGTTGGCGGTATTCGGATTGAGTTCGATCGCAACTTTGACAGTAATTCACTGCGGGCTGTTAGCTGCAAACAGCCTCACCTATTTCGGTATAGCTGACAATTTGCCTGCACCGCCCGTGCAATTGGGAATAGAGTCAATCCAGCAAATAGGGGTGCAGCTATTTTCTCGCTGGTGGGAGTTGGGCTTGCTGCTGGGGACAATGTTAGCTGTAGCAATTAAGCCTGATTTTTGCCTGCGGGCGATCGCCCTTTTTCTCAGTTTGGCGATCGGGCTGATTGCCGTCAGTCGCTGGACAAAAGTTTTGCAATATTTCCACCATACTAATTTTAACACAACCGATCCTCTTTTTAATCAAAATATTAGCTTTTATGTATTTATTTTGCCAATCTTAGAGTTGCTAGGATTCTGGCTGACAGTTGTATTTTTGTACGGTTTAGTATCTTGTGCTTTAACATATTTGCTGTCTGGAAATAGCCTGATTCAAGGGAGATTTTTGGGGTTTTCTCGATCGCAGCAGCGGCACTTGTACGGGTTGGGTGCAGCTTTTATGCTAGCCACTGCATTCAGCTACTGGCTGGGGCGCTACGCATTGCTGTATTCACGGGGAGACGTTAGTTACGGGGCGAACTATGCTGACGTGACGGTACGGCTGCCCTGCTATGGATTTTTGAGTATGTTGGCGGGGGCGATCGCACTTTTGATGCTGTGCCAGGTTTGCCAACTCAAAATTAAAAATGAACTCATAAAAAAGATTATTTTAGCGTGGCTAACTTTAAGTTGTTTGGGAAGTTGGCTGCTGCCAACAATTGTGCAGCAACTCCTAGTTAAACCCAACGAACTAGCACGAGAACAGCCGTACATCCAGCACAGCATTGCCTTTACTCAAGAAGCCTTTGACCTCAAGCAAATTGAAATAAAAACTTTCGATCCCGTCGGGAAACTTACTTATGCCGACTTAGAAAAAAATAAACTTACTATTAGCAACATCCGCCTCTGGGACAAGCGACCGCTGCTGCAAACCAACCGACAGTTACAGCAAATCAGACCCTATTATACATTTCCTGATGCCGATATCGATCGCTACACAATCAAAAATGAAAAAACAAAAAAGGGAGCTTCTGAAAGCCAACAAGTGCTTCTGGCAGCGCGGGAATTAGATTACACAGCAGTTGCCCCCGAAGCTCAAACTTGGGTGAACCAACACCTGGTTTACACTCACGGTTACGGCTTTACTCTTTCTCCCGTAAATACAGTCGGTGTCGGCGGTTTACCCGATTATTTGGTCAAAGATATTGGAGTTGCAGCCCAGAAAGGAAAGACTGCTTTGGAAATAACAAGCGATCAAATTCGGGCCAGTATTCCGATCGGCTATCCGCGAATTTACTACGGCGAAGTAACCGATGCAGACGCGATGACGCCCACAAAAGTCAAAGAATTCGACTATCCCAGCGGCGAAGACAATGTTTACAATACTTACAGCGGTAGGGGCGGAATTGCGATCGGCTCTATGTGGCGGCGCTGGCTGTTTGCTAATTATCTCAAAAATTGGCAAATGGCGCTCACCCGCAATTTTACGCCAGAAACTAAATTGCTGTACCGCCGAAATATTAACAAAAGAGTCCGGGCGATTGCTCCTTTTTTGCGCTACGATTCCGACCCGTATTTAGTAGTAGCAAACGCCAATCTTAGCAAAGATGATATAGAAAAAGAAAAGGATGAAAATGGCAACGAGATTAAGGCTTCACCCTCGGCAACTGATAAATCTCCTAACTATCTTTACTGGATTATCGATGCCTATACAGCCAGCGATCGCTATCCGTATTCTGACCCGGGAAATCATGAGTTTAACTACATCCGCAACTCCGTTAAAGTAGTAATTGATGCCTACAACGGGTCTGTTGACTTCTATGTTGCCTATCCCTCCGATCCAATTATTAACAGTTGGATTGCTATCTTTCCCGGAATCTTCAAACCCCTTGACAAAATGCCTCCGGCTCTCCGCAAACATATCAGATATCCAGTAGATTTGTTGAGCATTCAATCGGAACGCTTGCTAACTTATCATATGGAAGACCCGCAAGTATTTTACAATCGGGAGGATTTGTGGCGAGTTCCCAATGAAATTTATGGCAGCGAACAGCAGCCCGTAGAACCGTATTATTTGATTACGAAACTGCCAACGGAAACAGCAGAAGAATTTATTTTGCTGCTCCCATTTACACCAGTAAGCCGCAACAATTTAATTGCTTGGATTGCAGGGCGATCGGATGGTGGCGATTACGGAAAATTGCTGCTGTATCTGTTTCCCAAACAGCGATTAGTTTACGGCCCGGAACAAATAGAAGCTTTAATTAACCAAGATCCAGTTATTTCCGAACAAATATCTCTCTGGAATCGCCAGGGTTCCAAAGCAATTCAAGGAAACTTATTAGTAATTCCGATTGAACAATCTTTACTGTATGTGGAACCTCTTTACTTAGAAGCCGATCGCAATAGTTTGCCAACTTTAGTCAGAGTTATTGCTGTCTACGAAAACCGCATCGTCATGGCAGAAAATCTTAATTTGGCACTCAAGGCACTTTTTCAGGGAACATCCACCAATAAACCCGCAATTGTGCGACCTGTAGAAGGAACTAAACCAGCTTTAAAGAGTGAATGAACCGCAAATGACGCAGAGATAAGAGAAAGCGATAAGATGGGAGAGATAATTTTTTTTGTTTATAAGTCGCGGAATTGATGTTAATTAGTAGTCTTGATATCCTGCCACCAAACATCGACATAGGGCCACATCAATCTCTCGTCTCCTCCAGAATCTAGTTTCACTGTCACCTCATAACGGTCAATATGCGTGAGCTCGCCAGTTTTGCCATTCAAATACAATTGTTTGAGATTGTCGGTGATAATTTCTACTCTTTGATTCAACAGCGGAAGCATCTGGGTAGAAGAACCCTGAAACGGATTTTTGCCTTTGATTGCATAGCTACCTATCAAAAATAAGCACATTGAAGCTAGGAAAAATACCGTACAGAAACCCACAATTAGCAGTGTTTTTTGTTGCCCAAAATTGGTATAAACGCTTGCAATTCCTACGATGATACTTCCGACAAATAAAAGACTTGGCACTCACAGGCTATCTCCCAGAAACTCGCTACCAAAAAACATCAGGGCTATCTGAAAACCACATAATGCAGCCACCCAACTCCACCCAGTTAACAACGATGCAGATAGTAGCCAATTCATTGCTACAGTAAAGGCGAGCGCCCTTACTATTGCCCCAATCTGAAGGGAAGAAGAACAAAAAAGACTAAAGCATAAGCAAAACCCGCAAAAGCCAGTGCTAATCCACTAATTATTTCGTTCCAGTTCAGCATGACAAGGGATTTTTGGAGCAGTAAAGTAAAGCGTTCATCTTCTGTTCTGATAGTAGCCGTTGAAAATTCCAAGCGGACTAAGGCTAGGAAATCTAACGTTAGGGTACACCACAAGCAGCTTACCGCTATATTTGGGGGAGCGAACCAATTTGTTAGCCTCGCGTGCTATCCCAGTTTCCGAAGGCAGAAGTCAGCCGGATCTGAAGGTAGAATTTTCAAAAAACCAGATTATTTAGGGTCGATCGACTTAACAAATTGTTGCACAGGTTGCGGTAGAGCCGGCACAAAAGTCTTTCTAAAACCCTTAACATCGAACACTCGCCACAAAATACCCACCGCTACCGTCAAGAAAAATAACGCTCCCAAAAAATTGAACGCACTAGACAAAAAACCGCTGTTCCTTTTTGGCGGAGGTGTAATATGTTTCAGGCGATATACAGCCGGCTCGTAATCTCTGGACTCCTCGCGACTGCGGGGCGGCGTTTTGGGGCGGGAACTCGCACTGCGCCTCTCAGTCAAACCCGTTTTATGAGTTTTACTAAAACTGCTGGACGACTTCAATTCAGAATCGGCACGCGTCCCCGTTAACTTGCTAGCAGAAGCCCCCGTTTGGCCTACGGCAGCCTCCTGAATTCTGCTGTTAGAGCGCTGAGTCGATTTGCGATCGGCGAGGCTGCGCATCAAACTTTGCAATTGCTGAGTCGCCGCCGGCGGGCGTTCCCCTTTCCTCGCCCAATTTAACAGCATCGCCCCGGTAATCCCGCAAAGATTCGCAGCCCCCACAGAAGCCAGCCGCTTCAGCAGAGGCTGGCTGTTGGACACAAAAATCACCAATGTGTCGGGGTGTTCCTGAGCCAAACCATAAACGCACTGAGCCGTCG
Organism: Microcoleus sp. K4-B3; assembly: GCF_036704615.1. Taxonomy (NCBI): domain Bacteria; kingdom Bacillati; phylum Cyanobacteriota; class Cyanophyceae; order Oscillatoriales; family Microcoleaceae; genus Microcoleus; species Microcoleus sp. K4-B3. The sequence continues at coordinate 110,385 of NZ_JAUBSF010000004.1, read as the reverse complement.
CTACCACGAGCATTGCTGGCTTGCTTTGATTTTTGATCGAAGGTTCCAGAGCTCGGTGTGTTTCCTGAGCGTCAGTTGCAATCCAGCCGCTGTCGGCAAAAAAGCGCATAAACTCTCTAGCTACTTGCTCTTGAGCTTTTTCCACCGCTTGCCCTGTCAGACGATCTATTTCGTCGTACACTACTTCCGGGATATAGCAAGTTCCCACCTTGGCATATTCTTGCCACACTTGAGTTCTGCCAGCCATTAAAACATCTGCATCAAAAGTTACCAATACAGGAGGAAGTTGATTAGCCATGACTTTATCCTATAGGCTCAGATAAGTTATTTAAACTCGATCTATCAAGTTTAAACAAATTTTGGGTTATAAAAAAATCAACTTTTGGTAATAGATAAATTTCCCAGGGCGGGGTTCTTAATTGGAAATTAGTAGTTAGGAACCCGATCGCCCGAATTTCCCCAGTTCGATCGCTCAATTCCTATATGCCACTAATTTACTGCAACCCTAGAGCCTATTACCAAAGACGCACCGCTACTGTTAGTTTCCGATTCCCAGACGGCCCGCCAAAGCCGGAGTCAACGGCAACAGCGAAGCAATCATCAAGAACAAAGCTAGCAAACCCAAAGCCGCGCGAGCGTCGTCAGGCTCAGTTAGCTCGTTGAGGCTCGGCCGCTCCAGATTGCGCTGTAAAATCAGAATCACGATCGCCCAATAGAGAGCCAAAGGATTAACTAAAGAAGCGATCGCCAGCACCACAAACGTCGCCAAAGTAGCGCGACTTGCTATTTTCCGACCGTAGATGGCTTGCACGATTCTACCCCCGTCCAACTGTCCCGCCGGCATCAAATTAATCGCCGTTATTACCAAGCCCAACCAACCGATAACTACCAGCGGGTGAACGTCAACAATCTGCTGCTGCAAGGCCGAACCCAAAACCACTTTTGCCAAAGTTCCCACCAAAACCGAGCCCTTGAAAAATTCTGCGGGAATTTGAAACAAACTGCCGGGGTGAGACAGCAGCAAACCCGTTACCAGCATTAGCAGAGAAACTATTCCCCCAGCGGCTGACCCGGCAAAAGCGATGTCAAACAAAACTTTACGGTTGGGCAGCAGCGACTCAAAACGGTCGATCGCTCCAAAACAACCTATCTGCAAAGTTGGTATAAAAAACGGCCAACTCAAGCCAACTTTGTACCGATTTGCCAGCACTCGGCGAGCAATTTCGCCAGAGCCTAAAACCGCCCAAATTCCGGCTGCAATTGGCAGAACTTCTAGATATCTAGTCGGCGAGTTAAAGAAATCGAAACCTAGCAGCAAACCGCCTGTCTCTAAGCTAGTAGCAATTGTTGCCAGCAGCAGCACGATTGCTAGGATTTTTTGAGATACGGTAGTTGGCTGCGGGTCGTTGGTGCTGGGCAAGATAATAACTACTGGCTTGTCGTCCTGATTTTCTACTAAAAATAGGCGGTAGCGATCGTTTAATTTTTCTTCCAAACTTGCCGTCAAACGTGAGTGTACTTGTTCTGGGTCTCCCCGGAGATTGCCTTTCAAGATTACCCCATCTTGATAGGGAATCGTTTCTGTGGCAAAGAAAGTATCAATGCCAAAGATGCCTTTAATTGCCTTGAGGTCTTCACCTGGAACGGGAATTATTTCTAATTCATTATTCGCAGGCGAGGAGGTGACGATCTTAATGGTTTCTTTGGCTGGTGTTGGCTGCGAGTCAGGGGCCGAGAAACCATCGCTTTGGGACTTTACCTCAGCAGCATCGGGGCGCGATCGCAGCACTGCATCGGATGCAGCCTTACGCAATTCCCGGCCCAGATAAATGTACAATCCCGTGGATGCCACCAGCAGCAACAATACCGCAACTAGATTGAGGTAAATCCCGGCGGCGAATAAACCAAAGAACAGCAGCCAGGGACTCATCAGCGCAACAGACTGCAACCAAGCCAAAATTCCCAGTTTGCCAAAAGGTCTGGCGCGATAAAATCCCCAACCCAGAATTCCCAGAGCAACCAATACGAGCGCAATTGTTGCCGTATTTTCCGATGCAACTATAGGCATTCCGGTTGCTTGCGCGAATAGGGGCTTTAATCGGTCGATCGCGCTGCGGTCGAGTAATAGCATTAAATTTTGGGAAATATGAAATAGAGTTGTTGGGAACATATCCAAACCTGTCGGAAACTAGCCTGATTACTAAGGATAACCCCTGAGGGCTACTCAGCCCACAAGCGGCTGCTGGTGCTGTTTTAACATCGCAGGCGCTTGGCTATTGACACAATAGCCTCTTTATGATACCACCTCGGCTGCGGCAAACATATACTCACAAGGGTAGGAGTGTCGATCGCCCGGAAGCGGGAAGATCAACCCGGGTTTTGCAGGCGGGGCTTTTTCAAGGATTTGTTTCGGATTCGAGCATCCGAAACAAATCCGAAACAAATAAGATTTCAACCGCTCTCTCCTTTTAGGTAAAAAAGTGCTGAAACCCTTGATATCATTAAGTTTGTGTAACGGGTACGGCAGGACTTGAACCTGCGGCTCGCTGCTTAGAAGGCAGCTACTCTATCCAACTGAGTTACGCACCCAACTCAAAAATTGCTAACAAGATTATTGTATCGGTGCAGTGTGCGATCGAGCAAGTAAATAATGTTATGACTTACGCATAAACCGGTTTGATGTACGAAAATACGGGGTGGATCGCGAGGGATCGGGAAAAAAACCAAGGTGATGAGAGTGCTTGTGCGTCCAAGAGTTTATCTGACAAAAGCTGGAGCGACTCACCTGCAAACAGCACAATTGTAAATTTACAATCAAAATTAGGTAGGACGTGAACTAATGTAAGGTATTTAGAGGTCGAGTTAAAACCCAAATATTTTGTTGCTCGGATATCTCCAGAAAATAAGACGGAGCTCAGACATGATAAGAGTCACAGGTGCTTTTTCGGAGATGTAGATCTGTTATGTTAACATCCGATAGTGGTAAAGCCTAAAACGCTGACCGCATTACCGAAAAATCAGAGATCGTCCCCTGATTTTAGGCATGAGTTGAGCCATAATGACTAATTTGCTGATATTTAGTTATGTTTCCTAACATTGTGCTCGACTTGATATTTGATAAAAATGTGGTAGAACTAGGATTGAAAGACTCATGTGAAAATCCTTGATGCTATGGAGCCTGTATATAAGCTTCCTCTACGGCATTAAAGCAAAAGAGTCAATCGACCGCTCGGTACGAGCGCGAAAATCAAGCGTTGCCAGTACAGCAGTTGTAAATTGTGGGCGGGGGATTTTCCTTCGTGCATTGATTGATACGCCAAGGCTGAGAGACAATCTCAGCTTAGATACTTGTTAGCATTGGTTAGCAAAAAAGTATCGGAACCCTTGAGGAGAGTACCATCTCTAGGTGATCGGGAGCAATCCTGCTAATTTAAGTGGACTCGCTGAATCAAGAATCCCCTCGCCTTTAGGCATGGGGAGTGTCAAAAGCACAGCACCTCGGCCATGACAGGAGTCAAATCGCAGTGTCATGTTTATTCTGAAACGGCAGGATGTTGAAATAACCAATTTTCAACACCCAAAACGGGATCAACAAATTCCCATTCTCAATTATCAGGGGCAGACTTTTCGCCTAATCAGCGCCTTCAACGGCAAGCAAGCAGAAGACGCCAGAGCCTTGTGGCGGGACTTAACCGACAACCGAGGCAAAGCCTGTGTTCTGCTAGAAGAGCCGGATCGATATAGCGTCTGGGGAAAAGTCCGTTTAGATCAGCTTGCCGGTGAAGAACCGGCAGGTAATGAAGCAGCAGCCAAAGCACCGCTGTTCGCGCAGGGTTGTCTGCTGCTCCTCCAAGCTGTTTACTTCGATGTAGAAGACCTCTTAGGCGCAAGGCAAGCCGCATCGTTTCAGAAAGATATCGCCAAGGTATTTCAGCAGGGAAACTTCCCCCAGGCAGACTCCGCTGATGCGATCAAAAATTGGCTAACCGTTAGTCCATTGCAAAATCACAAGGCGCCCCCTTGGCAAGAGCAGCATCTCAAGACCTTATTGCAAGAACTCCACCGTTTGGGCAAATCATACTTTGGCAATACGGACTTCGCTGAGGGAGTCAGCGATGTGCTGCAAGATATGTCAGCACCGGATCGCACTCAGTTTATAGATTGGCTGAAACAATCAGCCCTCAACAAGTTGTGGATCGCAGCATAGAAGATATTTGACAATTGCTCAGACAATTGGGCCCAGATAATTGAGTCCAGATAATTGCACTGTAGGGGGTACGCGATATACAGGTTGGATTACCAACGTGTATTAAGCAACCAAATTGTTGAGTCGTTTTGGAAGCCAGTTAATGTCTGGCCATTTAACTAAATTTCGATCGCTCGCACTCCCCTACCCATAATCATTGATATGAGTGGGGGAGTGTGGAAGTAAAAAAACAGATACAGCAACATTTGAGGGTATAATTTCAGAGGTAGATTTGGTACTGTAAAAGCCTTAATGGTGGAGACATATACCGTATTTCTATCATTAATTTCCGGGAAAAAGATCGACTAACGACTAATTCCTTGAATTAGTAAATGGATATTATTCTTGCTTAGTCTTTCTAGAGTGTACGAGGGCAAAAGTCCCAAGGACACGCTGAGGACGCCAGTTTTTCCGGGAGCGTCAGACAAAGCCTCTGTTGCGAAAGAATCCTCATCTACAATCAAAGATTGAGATGGGGTGCGTTCAACCGCTAGTTATGTCTCGTGGAATCCCTATGAGTAGCACTTCAGAAAAGTCATCTACATCTTCATCTTTACTGTCAGCTCAGACCCTAGTGATTGCGGGCATTGTCTGGGCTGTAATGGCGCTGCTGTTCTTTTTGCTGTTCAGCGTCCCCTTCTCAGCAGAAGAGGGTTTACCTCTTTGGTACTCGATCGGCACTTATATTTTTGAATGCGGAGCATACTTCGGAGCGGCTTTAGTTTGTTTTAGAAACTGGAAAAGCCCGCACATGGTCAGCGGGCGCAACGTCTGGCTGGGCATTGGTCTGGGGATGCTGTTCTATTTCATAGCCGGCGTCCTGTTCGGGGTTTGGGAACTCTATTTCGAGTTAGACCCGGACGTGTCTCCGGCAGATGCGTTTTATCTGGGCAGCTATGTGGTACTGATCGGGGGGATGGTTATAGCTGTGACTTCCAAGCGGCTGAATCTAGAAATTTGGCAGTGGGGTTTGTTAGGGGGAATTGCCGCCTTCGGGATTGCTGTAGCTATCTGGGTTGCTGCACCTGACTCTTGGAGGACACAGCTAGGAATGGCTCCCCCAGCCACTCAGGAAGTAGTGACAGAATCTGCACCAGCAACCGCGGCCAAAGGAAGAGCGCCTGCTTTGGACAATTCGTCCAAGTTACAGGCAAAAGGAGCAGCAGCGACTGATGCTGAATCAGCACCCGAAGAAGAAGCAGCAGCAGAAACCAAAGCTCCGGCATGGGTGATGGCACTTGACAAGCAACTGTTGCCTTACAAAAATGCAGTCAATTTGTTTTACATCGTCGGGGACGTTTTTCTGCTGATTATTGCTACTGCACTGCTGCTGGCGTTTTGGGGAGGACGTTTTTCCCAATCTTGGAGAATGATTGCGGCTGCAACTTTTTCGCTTTACATCGCAGATATGTACTTTAAATGGCGCGATACTCAGGCTGAGGGTACTTATCAAAGCGGCAGTTTGCTGGAAGTCTTTTTTGTGTTCAGCGCCATCCTGTTCGGGATTGGAGCTATCTTGGAACATGACATCTCAACGCGTTCTCGCCAGAGCAGACGCAGTCGTCGCGCAGCGTAGCGATTTGAGATTGGGGTTGGTTTGGCAAGCGAGGGGGACGCGAAAGCTTTTTTGCCCTTGTCGGCATCTCTGAGCTTGAAATCGAAGATGAAAAATCACAGTTCGCTGACTGCTAGCCTGCGTCTTTTCACGTCTTTTTCCTGGAAAACTTGGCATGACGCCTACAAAACTCTCCGATTCAGACAAACGGGAACTCATCAGGCTGTACCGACAGTCAAACGAGAATACTATCACTCTGGCAAAGCGCTACGGAGTGAGCAGTTCGACTGTGAGGCGCATCATTCAGGGGGCTTTGTCGGAGCCGGAATACGAATTTCTCGTCCAGCAAAAACAAAAGCGTGTGTCCGATCGCACAAGTGTTTCTGAACCGACAGAGGCCACTACTGAGTCGTCGGCCGATCGCGAAACCGATCCTGTAGCTGTCCCCCTGTCGGAGTCAGTCCCTGTCCCGCAGTCAGCCTCAAATTCGAGACCGACGATCCGAAAGCGTTCGGGATCAGCCCCTGAACCAGTTGCAGAACTCGAATTTCGAGGAAATGTAGAGTCGGATTTGGATGTTTCTGATTTGCCAGATGCCCAAGCGGCCAATGTTGCCGATGGCAGCCACCGCGCTGTTGTGACTGGTGAATTAAAGGCAATGCTGCCAGCAGAAGGGCTGCTGGCAGGTGAAGATTTTAGCGATTTTGAGGAAGATGAGGAGGAGGATGAGGATGAGGATGAAGATGATTTAGATGACGACTTCGACGAAGATTTAGAGGATGAAGATTCTCTGTTTGAAGGCAGTCTGCTGGGTTCAATATCGTCGGGGGAGTCGATCGAGCTTCGGGCTACAGGGCTGATTCAAGTTTTGCCTTTAAGCGAAGCATCTCTTCCCAAAATTTGTTATTTGGTGGTCGATCGGGCGGCGGAGTTAATCACTAGACCTCTAAAAGCTTTTGGCGAACTGGGTCAAATTCCGCCTGCGGAAATTCGCGAGAAAACCCTGGCAGTGTTTGACAATCACCGAGTGGCCCGCCGATTTGCTACTCGCAATCAAAGGGTTTTCAAGATTCCTGACAGCAGTATGCTGCAAAAAGCGGCGCCTTATTTGCTAGCTAAGGGAATTACTCGGTTGCTGATTGACGGTCAGGTGTATTCCCTCTAAAGGTTCAAATCTACTTAATATTGTACGGTGTCGGATTCTTCGGGATTTGCCTGAAATTTAGGACGCGAGTTTTGGGAATCTGAAAGGTTCCACAGCGGTTGCAGTAGCGCACCTCCGATCAGTCCTGCACTCATGCTCATTGCCAATACTACTCCTACGGGTATTTGTATCGATTTAAAAAAGATAAAATTTAAGGATACTGGGGCAGCGTTCTGCACGGAGATAATGCCGATCGCGCTTGCTAAAATTGCTACTAAAAAACTAATGGCGAGCAGAGGAATTGTTTTCATAAACGGGTTTACAGGCTAATAATTTAACTTATATACTTGTTTTATAATCTCAATATGTGTAAAAATTTTATTTTTGCAAACCGCCCACTATATAATAGTCTACAATAAGATTAGGGAAAAGTCAAGTAGATGCGGAAAAAGTTGAGTATTTTTTTCGATCAATTAAAACTCAAACAAACATGAATAAATTTACACATACCAAACTTAAACAAATCCAAGTGTATTGCAAATATATAACTGGCCCAGCAGTATTGATGATGAATGTTCAGAGGCTTTATAAAATTTATAAAAAATATGTAAGGTGCGCATTGCGCACCTTACAATCTCAAGCGGTAGGGAAAAAACCCCGCGTTGGAATAGGTAGAAATTTAAACAGGTTCTAACTGGGAAATTACCTTTTCCATGTGTTGGGCAACTTGGCTTTCTTTTTCCACAGAATTGGTTTCCATGTAAACGCGCATCAGGGGTTCGGTTCCCGAAGGCCGCAGCAGTACCCACCCACCGTCTTCAAGATAAAGTTTAATCCCGTCTTTGCGGCCGATTTCCTTAACGCCGATACCTGCTACTTCTTTGGGGGGATTCTTGGTAAAAGATTCCAAAACGGCTGCTTTGTGGGCGTCATCTAGGTGCAAGTCCAAGCGTTTGTTGTACAGGGGGCCGTCGGCTTCTTTAATGGCTTCTTCGACTAGCTGAGAAAGCGGTTTGCCTTCATAGGCGATCGCCTCAGCAACTAGCATATCAGCCAAAATCCCGTCTTTTTCGGGGATGTGACCCAAAACGCTCAAACCGCCAGACTCTTCGCCACCGATGAGCACCGCTGTTTCCCGCATTTTTTCGCCGATGTATTTAAAGCCGACTGCGGTTTCGTAGATTGTTAAACCGTACTTGGCGGCCAAATTGTCCAGCAAGTGGGTAGTTGCGACTGTACGGACGATCGCCCCAGTCAAGCCTTTATTCTTCACCAAGTGACGCGCCAGCAGCAACAGCACGGTATTTGGAGTCAAGACATTTCCCAACTCGTCAACAATACCAAAACGATCGCTGTCGCCATCCGTAGCCAAACCCAAATCCGCCGAATCCTTCTTAACAGCTTCCACCAACTCGACTAACTGTTCGCCCTTGGGTTCGGGCATTCCGCCGCCAAACAGCACGTCGCGGTAGGTGTGAAAACTTTCGACATCGCAGCCGCAGTGTTCCAAAACACCGTCGAGATAGCCGCGAGAAGTCGAATAAAGGGCGTCGTACTTCACCTTCAACTTAGCAGAGCGAATCCGCTCCACATCTATCAAAGTATAAAGAAACTTCAGATATTCGGGTTTCGGGTCAAAAGTGGAAATTTTATCGTTGTGACTGCCTTTGGCTGGGGCATCAGAAGCACCAGCAATATTTGCCACAATTGTATCGGTAATTTCCGGGGTTGCGGGGCCGGCGTAGTCGGGGATGTATTTGATGCCGCAGTAAGGTGCGGGATTGTGCGAAGCCGTGAACATCAAAGCTCCTGCGGAGTTGAGATGCTTGGCGCTGTAGGCGATGACTGGTGTGGGGCAATCTCGATCGACCACTTTCACAGTCCATCCCAAATCTGCCAATACTTCAGCCGCCGTGCGGGCGAACTCGTCTGCCAGAAAGCGGGTATCGTAGGAGACTAGAACTGGGCGGTCTTTGGTGTAAGCGGTTTCTAGGTAACTGGCGATCGCCCTGGTTACTTTTCGCACGTTGGCAAAAGTAAAGTCATGGGCAATCAGTCCCCGCCACCCATCGGTTCCGAACTTGATTTCTGTTGAATTGCTGCTGGCGCTCATTTTATCCACTTCCTCTCGTCCTATTAATCCTACCCGAAGGCATAGCCTTAAAGACGTACTGGCCGTGCTGTTTGTGAGGAGAGATCGCCCGTGGGGCCCAATCAACCCCATCTTATCGCTATGGGGGCAAGCTCTCTCTGCAGGAGGAGGACTCGAACCAGCCGGAGTTGATAATCTTGAAGAGCGATCGGGAGAGCCTATGTAAATTCCGGTTTTGAAAGGTGGTTTGGCGATCGAATAAACGCTTCAATAAACGCTTATCAATTGCGGGCGGTTGGAAAAGCTAAAAAAAAGCTAAAAAACCGCGATGGCAATGGCATTAACGAAACGCACATCAATTTTATTGTAATCTTAAATTTAATTATTTATTTATAAAAGCAGCTCGTTTTATTTGTGACGGTTTCCTAACAACCGCAAGGCTAAAAATACATTTCTCATTTAGCTAGGGAAATAAATTAATCCAAATCACCGCTCGCTGGTGCTTTAGCGTAGGTTTTTTGAGAAAGTAGGGCGATCGACAAAAGCGATTTAAAACAAAGATAAAATATTTCAAAGCTGAGTTTTTTTGAGACACAATTGACTTAAAGTCTAAACTTTTAAGACAAATTAAATTTATTTACTGCGGGTTTTACTGGTAAAAAAAAAATAGGGTGGCGATTCACAGGATGACTGTGTTCTAAAGCACAATAAATAACGTTATTAACGTATATATTATAAAAGATGCAGGCAGTAGAGCCAAATGGCCTTTAGTTTTAAGCACAATGGCGGATGACTGTCAGCGTACAAATGCAGAAAATTGTAGTTAACTACATTAAAAATTAGGAGAACAGATCGAGTGCGACTTTCTAAAAAAACGAGGTTTCTCATGACGGGTATTTCACAAGTATCTTCAAAGTCTTTACCAGCAGCAAACGAAATTCAACAGGGCGACAGTCTTGCGTCACAGGGTATTACCGACTCGGACACTCACAAACTCCCAGAGGCTAAAAGTGTCAGCGTTTCTTCCTTCGCAGTTAGCTGGGCAAAAAAATATTACAGTACAGTGGCGGCACGAGAAAACCAAGCCCCACGACAAATTCCCCCAAGCCCAGAGTTGACTAATTTTGAGGGAAATCGAGCTAAAATAGTTGACAAATTGACAAATACCCTGAAATTAGCCAGCGAGATAGCTTGGAGTAGAGTAGAAGCTGTTTTAGGGGAACAAATAGAGCGGCACGCGATCGATCCGAGCTTAATTAATCCTTTAGAAATTGCTGCCGACACTAGCACTTTATATCGGAAAGCAATAGACGCTTACGCCGATAGAGAACCTGTTTTCCGCTTGTCAGTGCTGGTGGGAAAAGATATTATCCAAGTGAGGCGGAAATACTCAGAGACAGATCCGTTAGTGCTGGGATTTGTGACGTTAGAGTTTCAATACACTAGCAAAATCTTGTTAGGATGTCTTTCGGAGTCAGAGCGATCGGAATTTACACCATACTTAAAAGTTATAGACGACTACCTGCACATTCCCTACGGAGAGATTAACGAGGCTGCTGCGAATCAGCCCCCGAATTCAAGAGCTCTATTAGCCGTTCAGGATTTGTTGCAGCATACGACTCAGATTGCTAGTGCAGTGTACGATCGGGCTAGTTCCCAGCATCAAGGATACCGCAGCAGCAGCGGTTATTTAAGCGATCGGGAGGTAAAAATTTCTGGCATCCGGGATGTCGAGATTTTTCAAAGCTATTTGTGCTGGTGCGTTTTGGAAGGTACCATTCGCCCGGTACAGCAAGAATTGTTTCCAATTTGCGTGATGTTGTACCCCAAACTTCATGTAAGTTGGGAGTTAGTGCAGGATATGCTGCTGATTTTGTTTTGGGAAATATCCGATCGGCTTCCTGATGAAGATTTAGCGGTATTTTTACCTTACTTGCGTACTTTGACAGAGATGTTTTCCAGCAATGTATTTGATAATTAGGTAATTGGTAATTGGTAATTGCGTCAAAATTTACCAGTTGCCTATTTAAAATTAAAAGCTGCAACTGCCAAAGATCCCCAACCGACAATAAAAGCAACTCCCCCCAGCGGCGTAATTGCACCCAGCCATTTGATGTCAGTCAAACTCAGGGCGTACAAACTGCCGGAAAAGACGATCGTGCCGGCAATAAAAGCCCATCCAGCGACTGCAAAAAAGGTTTGAGACTCTTGGGCGGTGCTCAAGAGTAAAGCGACAAGTAATAGAGCCAGGGCATGGTACATTTGATATCGAGCGCCGGTCTCAAAAATTACTAAAGCTCGATCGCTCAATTGATTTTTCAAAGCGTGGGAGGCGAAAGCACCGCCTGCAACGGATAAACCTCCGAATACGGCTGCGGCTGCTATAAAAATGCGCATTAAAATTAGCGTTGACATAATATTTATTTAATTGGGAATAAGCAAGAAGGAAGAAGGAATAAGGCAGAAGAAACACATCTAATTGTTGAGCGAGAAAGTGGGCGGTGCGTGCCGTACTTGTCATTGCGGGCGAGAGCGAAGCAATCGCAGAGTATGGAGGTTCACTGGCGTAACTCTGGGAAGGGAAGGTGCGCGGTGCGCACCCTAGGTTTACGATCGATTAGCTTTTTTGCAGATATTTTTAACCTATCTCCGCACAGCTTCCAGCAAGCGAGAATAGTAAAAGCTAGTGCTATTCATGGCTGTTCTTTTAACAACAAAGCCGTTGCTTTCTAAGATTTTGATAATATCTGCTTCGCGGTGCTGGTAAGCGCGGGTAGTTTTGCTCGGGCCGGGGAAAAGTTCGCCAAATTTTTTGAGGGCGGTGAGTGCTAAAGTTTTGGGGGCAAAACTGAGAATTAGTCGCGATTGGGCGATCGAACTTAGGTGAGCGATCATTTCAGCAGCCTTATTTTGAGGATAGTGGATTAGCACGTCCAAACAAATCACTGTGTGGAAATTGCCGGTTAAAGCTTCCAAATCTTGGGCGGCGAAGGATATGTTGTAGAGCTTGCCGGGAACTGCTGTCGATCGATCGTAAGCTTCTGCTACCATTTTTTCAGAGATATCGCTAGCGCAAACAATTGCCCCAGCCTCAGCTAGAGGAATGCTCAGAGATCCCACACCGCAGCCGGCATCGCAGACGGAAAGCCCGGGCAAATTGCCGTCAGCTTGCAGCCATTCGATGACTGTATCCACCGTTTTCTGGTGCCCGGTGCGGATGTCTAGCTGAACTTTATTGACTTTGCCATCGCCGTAAATTCGCTGCCAGCGATCGAATCCCGTCGAGTTAAAATACTGTCTAACAATAGTCTTGTCGTCTACCAAATTCATCGATCTGCCTGCTGCTGAGTTATTGCCAACGGTTAGATATTATATAGCAATCCGGTTCGGAAAACGCGCAACTGGCAACCATCGATTTTAGATTGGCGATTTGAGATTTTATATCAAATCCGGTAGCATCGGAATTAATATAACCCGCAATCAGGACACGGCAGTGTCGTGTCCCTACAATAAATCTGGCGCGCAAGAAACGGCACTGCCGTGTCTTCTATATCATTCCGGCGCAGCCGGAATTGATATTAGATTAAAACCGCCAATCTACAATCTCAAATCGATCGGGTAATACCAGTTCCCACATTCCCAATTCTTGAATTCTTTAATCTAAAATGGTATAACAGGTTAAAAGAGCCGATGCCAAGTCAATTCCTTGGTCGCCGCATTTAAGTTCCAGCGCAACAATTGAGTTGCCGATTTGCCAATAATTTCGGAAATTCCGATCGCACTTCTCGGAGATTCAGTTGCCAGCGCGATCGCACTTTCGGCGTCGCAAATTCCCCATTTCACCAAATTCTGCACTCCCGCCAACAGCGGCAGAGTTGTGCCTGCCAAAGTAGCAGATTCCAGGGGCGAGTGGTAATCTAATCTGACCCAAGCCGTACCTTTTCTCACTTCAATTTGTCGGGAATCCCAAGGATAAACACCGTCAGGCATACCCAAAGGAGCCAAAGCATCGCTCACTAAAAAAACGCCTTTTTCATACCTACCAGCGCGCAGCAAAAAATCAATCATTGTCGGAGAAACGTGCTTGCCGTCAGCAATTAAACCGCATTTTACCCCCGGATAAACGATCGCCGCTCCCAACAAACCCGGTTCTCGGTGGTGCAAACTCGGCATCGCATTAAAAGCGTGAGTTACCATTGAAGCTCCCCGAGCAAATGCTTGCTGGGCTTGCTCAGCCGTCGCTTGGGAGTGTCCGAGGCTGACGGCAATTCCCAAACTTTGCAAATAAGAAATGACTTCGCCCGTGCTGTCTAACTCCGGCGCTAAAGTAATTATTTTGACAATATCGGCACAATCTCCTAAAACTTGCTTGACATTTTCTATAGTTAGCGGTAGTAAAAACTCAACTGGGTGAGCTCCTCGCTTCTGGGGGTTGAGAAAAGGGCCTTCGAGGTGAACACCGAGAATTTCCGCTGTTTTGGTTTTATTGATTGCCGGAGCAGCGGTTTGTACAGTGCGGATATAATCAGCTATAGTCGAGAGCGATCGCCGAAATTTATCGAGCGAAGTTGTTACCAAAGTCGGCAAAAAAGCATCGACTCCCTGATTCCACAAAAATTGACAAATTTTCGGCAAAATTTCAATTTGCTTGCTTTCTAAATCGGGGAAAGCAAAACCCAGGGCCCCGTTAATCTGCAAGTCAACACCGCCCAGAGAAAGCCAATCGCCTGCTACATCAACAACTTGCAAATCGGGAGGACAAATCCGTTTAAATACGGCGTCCATCGGCCAAACTTCTTGAATGATGCCCGTTTCGTCAACAGCAAGCATCTGCAAATCCTTGTAACCCGGGAGGCGAGCATTGAGAATATCTGTGGGGGCGGCAGTTGGGGTTGTGGGTTCAGTCATCCGATTTTAGATTTTAGATTTTAGATTTTAGATTTTATATTCGCTACGGATAAATCCGGTGGCTGGCGATGAGGATGGACAGCTTTTTGCTGGCAGCACGGCTGCTCAGACTGTCGCTGATGGCAAAATTGCTTTTAAGGGTCAGTTTTGGTACAAAATATCTAAATTTGAGTTAACGCAATCATTTAAAATTAGCATTTATCTGAAATCTGAAATCGGAAAATTGCATGAATCAACCGACAGTTGGAATTATCATGGGTAGCGATTCGGATTTGCCAACCATGAAAGATGCGATCGCAGTTTGCGAAGAATTCAGCGTTGCTTGCTCAGTGGCGATCGTCTCGGCGCACCGCACGCCGGATCGCATGGTGCAATACGCCCAAACCGCGCACCAACGAGGCTTGAAAGTCATTATCGCAGGTGCCGGGGGAGCGGCACACCTTCCGGGTATGGTAGCATCTTTAACGCCCTTGCCAGTAATTGGGGTGCCGGTACCGAGTCGCCACCTGCAAGGCATAGATTCGCTGTACTCGATCGTGCAAATGCCAGCCGGGATACCCGTAGCAACAGTGGCGATCGGCAATGCTAAAAATGCTGGGTTGCTGGCAGTTCAAATATTAGCAGTTTACCAGCCAGAATTGCTAGAGCGAGTCTTGGATTACCGCAAAACTTTGTCGGAATCTGTAATGAAAAAACAAACTCAGCTAGAAGAGCTAGGCTATCAGAAGTATCTCAATCTGAACCAATAACCTCTAAAGTTTTGTAGTATAATTGGGAGTTTTAGGAATAGGGCTGAGCAGATTAGTTGTAAAAAGGGTGAAAATGATTAAAATGACTGTCGGAAAGAAAAACTCGAAACAAGTCAGGCGGGAGGCTTTAAATTTGCCAGCAGCTAACTTTTTGACGAAAGTCAAAAGGTTCAAAAAATTACAAAGGACGATCGCCCGCCTCAGTCCAAGTTGGCAAGCCTGCATACCAATAGCAGCAATCATCGTCTTGGTGTGGGGATATGCGGCGGTAGCCCAAACAGCTCCCAGGCCAACAACCGAGGAACAATTAGCAAGTCTTAAGGTGGGCATGGATACCATGTGGGTGATGCTTGCTGCGATGCTAGTGTTCTTTATGAACGCCGGTTTCTGTATGTTGGAAACCGGTTTTTGCCGCCAAAAAAATGCAGTCAACGTGCTGTCAAAAAACTTGATTGTTTTTGCACTTTCTACGATCGCCTTTTGGGCGATCGGCTTTGCATTAATGTTCAGCAACGGCAACGGTTTTATTGGCAGCAGCGGCGGATTTTTCCTGTGGAATGTAGCGGACAACAGCCCCGCCACAGGAGACGCTTATCAAGGCATTTTCAGCTCATTAAACTGGACGGGAGTCCCCCTCAACGCTAAATTCTTTTTCCAATTAGTTTTTGCCGGAACGGCTGCCACGATCGTTTCTGGAGCAGTAGCAGAGCGAGTTAAATTCATTGACTTCTTAATTTTCAGCTTGCTGTTAGTAGGCATTGCTTACCCAATTACCGGACACTGGATTTGGGGCGGCGGCTGGCTGGCAAAAGCAGGCTTCTGGGATTTTGCCGGTTCGACAGTGGTTCACTCGGTAGGCGGTTGGGCTGCTTTGATGGGAGCGGCATTTTTGGGGCCGCGGATCGGCAAGTACCGCGACGGCGATACTGTGGCGATGCCGGGACACAATATGAGCATTGCCACCCTGGGCTGTTTGATTCTCTGGTTGGGCTGGTTCGGGTTCAATCCCGGTTCGACAATGGCAGTCGATCCAAATGCGATCGCCCACATTGCGATCACCACCAACACGGCGGGTGCCTTCGGGGGAGTTGCTGCAACGATTACTGCTTGGCTGTACCTAGGCAAACCCGACCTTTCGATGATTATCAACGGCATCCTCGCCGGCTTAGTCGGCGTAACAGCGAGCTGCGCTTGGATCAACGTACCCAACTCTGCCATAATCGGCACGATCGCCGGTATCCTGGTAGTTTTCGCAGTAACTTTCTTCGACAACTTGAAAATTGACGACCCTGTAGGGGCAACTTCAGTTCACTTAGTCTGCGGCATCTGGGGAACTCTGGCAGTTGGCTTGTTTGCTGACGGGCCTACAACTGGACTTTATACCACAGGCCCGGCAGCCGGATTGCTCGTGGGCGGAGGTTTCGGTCAACTCTGGTGGCAGTTGGTCGGCATTATCTCTGTAGGCGGGATGACCGTGCTGCTGAGTACGATTTTTTGGATGGCACTAAAAGCTTTGCTGGGTATCCGCGTTTCTGCTTTAGAGGAGGCTGAAGGTTTGGATATCGGCGAACACGGGATGGAAGCTTACACCGGGTTTGTGAAGGAAACGAGCTTGGACAACAGAATTGAGGGTGGCTACGGCGGTTATGCTGGGGGTTCTGGAGGTAGGACTACCAAACTGTAGAGCGTGCGAAGAGATCGACCAATTCAGCTTTCGTGTCCTAGATTAGCTATTTATAAGCTAATTTACCCCTTTATATCAATTCCGGTTACACCGGAATGATTGGGAGTGGGGAGTCGGGAGTCGGGAGTCGGGGAATGTGGAATTATTGATCTTGACTTGATCATTCCCATGCAACCGGAAACGATATTATTCAGAAAAACCGCAATCTGAAATAGCCGGTAACTTATGGCTGTCTATCGTTGTGCTCGCGTTTCAATCTTCGATGCGAACGCGGGCATATTTTTAATTGTTAGTTTACTTTTAATGGCTACATATAGCAGTTTTCGATTGCCTGAGATGTGCGCCGATAATTAGTAGTTGGTAATGGGGAAATGGGAATTGAGAATCTGTAACTGACTAGCGTTGCAAACTGGTGTATTGGTTAGAGTTTATCGGCAATTGCTTTAAGTTCTTCAACGATGCGCTTATTCTTGGAATTCCTGCTGCCATAAAGGCGGGCTGATAACATGGTGATTATTTCTAGTATATCTTTAGCTACATCCTCCTCACAGCTAGCATCTTCTGTGTGATTGATAATCACTACCTCTGTCCCAAAGTGTTCGCACAAACTAAAAATTAGTTCAGAACCAAATCTCAGCATTCTGTCTTTGTGAGTTAACACCAACCTTTCTACTTGATTGTCTGCGATCGCCCGAATTAGACGTTGTAAACCCCGCATACTGTAATTAACCCCAGAACCCACATCATCAATGATTTGGAATTGCCAGCCGTGAGATGCACAAAACAATTCCAAAATTTGTTTTTGTCTGTCTAAATCATCTTTTTGGTCGTGACTGCTAACCCGAGCGTAAGCAACGGTTAAAGCGCCGTTGGGTTTTAAGCCGAGAAGATGAGCTAGGTCATACCGTCTGTGACCGTTAGCCGTGCGTTCCGGTATTAGCTTGCCTTCGGCTTCCCACCTGCGTAAGGTGGAAGCGCTCACACCTTTAATTTTGGCTGCTTCAGTTATAGTTAATTTTTTCATTTTTGGATTTTAGCATCAGAAATGAGTAAGTTCGATCAGTTTTAGATATATTTTTGTGCAGTGCAGCGGCTTTGACAAATCCGATTTCGGTGCAAGAAAGTTTGGTAGCCAGATTTTTTATGGTAAAGTAGTGCGAAAAAGCAAAGTTCTGCATCGCTGTCGCGCCCAACACAGCACAGTGCTTGATTCTTACAAGAATTGAGGCTTTAATTGAGCGGTAAAATTTGATGCAGCAATGAGTGCAAATTATTCGGTGTGATGCCTGCAGATAGCTTGAGTTTATGGAGAAGTTTGGAGGAGGTAGCAGAAGTAGAACTCATAAATCCCTCTTAGGGATGGAAGTTAGCCGATCGAAAACTGTTCCGGTTTGGGCTTTGCTATCTTTGGTGACGAACGGGGTACTGATGCTCACCGTCGCTCAACTACTGCTGCGGGGACAAAACTTGACAGAAAGCTTCCAGGCTAATGATGCGGTGACGGCAGAAAGCGCCCAGGAACAAATTGACCAACCGGTGACCTCTGCAAACGCAGTGCTAGACGTGCCCGTTCCAGGACCGCGACATAAATGGACTTACCAGCAGTGGGTGACGCAGTTGGGTCGCGAAGCTGAAGCGGCGGCGGCGAATCGACCCTCCAGACTGAGTGTTTTGGCTGGGGATTCTCTGAGTATGTGGTTTCCGACGAAGCTGTTACCGGTCGATCGAATTTGGCTGAATCAAGGGATTTCCGGGGAGACTTCCGTGGGTTTGCTGAAGCGGTTGCAGTTGTTCGATCGAACTGTGCCGGATACGGTGTTTGTGATGATCGGGATTAACGATTTGTTGCGGGGGGCCAGCGACGAAGGGATTTTGGACAACCAGCGGCAGATTATTCGCGATTTGCGGTGGGCTCACCCCAAAGCAGAAGTAGTTGTGCAGTCGATTTTGCCGCACAGCGGGGAACAAGCTACTTGGGAAAATCGCGATCGGCTGTTGGCGATTCCTAACAGTCGGATTCGCGCAATAAATCGGCGGCTGAAAGAAATTGCTAGTTCTGAAAATGTTTTGTATCTGGATTTGTACCCGCTGTTTGCGGATGCTGACGGCAATTTGCCAACCGAACTCAGCACAGACGGCTTGCATCTTAACGATCAAGGTTATCTGGTTTGGCGATCGGCCCTGCAACTGTTCGGTCAGATGCAGTTGAAAAATTAGTCATGAGTTATTAGTCGTTAGTTAGAAAGATGAAGGATGAAGTCATATTCTCCCCGACTCTCCCCCTCTCCTCCTCCCACTCTCCCCAACTCAAAACTTTCCCCCTCTCCTCAACTCGCCCTCCCCAAATACTCTGCTGTCAAAGGCTATGTCAAGTAGCGACCGATAGATTAAGAAATACGATCGTTAGCTATTTAGTATAGGGTGATACAGAAGTCCTGTTTGTACAAATGGTGCAATCCAAAAGGCATAGACCATTGAATTGATAGTTGACAAATTTAGATGAGTCCGGCTATACGAAGTCGGGGGTTGAGGATTGGGGAATTATCTATTGAAGATTTGTTCCGCTAAAACAGGGACTTAAAACCAAAGCACTATTGCATCTAAAATCCTCGCATCTAAAATTGGCCCGGTCTTCCCTGAAAATTGCTGAGTATGAGAAGGTACAACTAACGTGATCAAAAAAAGTTTAACGATCGGCATCATCGCGCTGTGGCTGTTAAGCGTGCCGCTGACGAACAATGCCTTAGCTCAAGATGCTGCTGGTGCTGCAGCGGTGGCCCCTAATCCGATCGACACCGGCGATACGGCCTGGATGTTGGTCTCCTCAGCACTGGTATTGCTAATGACACCGGGGCTGGCGTTTTTCTACGGGGGACTGGTGCGATCGCGCAACGTCCTCAACACCATGATGATGAGCTTAGTCATGATGGGACTGATCGGCGTCACCTGGACGCTGTGGGGCTACAGTTTGGCATTTGACGTTTCGACTCCAGCGTCCGAAGGCTTTGGTAAAGGGATCGAAAGCTTCATCGGCGGCTTCGACTGGATGTTCTTGAACAACGTCACTGCAGACAAACCAGATCCGATCGGCTACGCACCGACAATACCCCACCAAGTCTTCATGGTGTACCAGATGATGTTCGCGATCATCACTCCAGCCTTGATTTCCGGGGCGATCGTCGAACGGGTAACATTTAAAACCTATTTCTGGTTCGTGCTGCTGTGGTCTACCTTCATCTACTCTCCTTTAGCCCACTGGGTTTGGGGTAGAGGCTGGCTGCAGGCGATCGGAGCTCTCGACTTTGCCGGTGGCACTGTCGTACACATCAGTTCCGGCGTATCAGCCGTAGTCGCAGCTTGGGTAATCGGGCCCCGCAAAGACCACTTAAACAAGCCCCACACCCCCCACAACGTACCCTACGTGTTGCTGGGAATTGGGATGCTGTGGTTCGGCTGGTTTGGCTTCAACGGCGGTAGTGCTTTGGGAGCTGGTTCTTTAGCAACAGTGGCTTTTGTCACCACGATGATTGCTACAGCAGCCGGCGGTTTAACTTGGACAATTGTGGAATGGGTGCTCAAAGGCAAACCCACAGCAGTGGGAATTGCTAGCGGTTTCCTAGCGGGATTAGTGGGCATCACACCTGCGGCTGGATTCGTGCTTCCAGTGGGAGCGCTTTTGATCGGATCGATCGCTGCTGTTTGCTGCTTCTTTGCCGTTAGTTTCCGGGCTAAGCTGGGATTTGACGACTCTTTGGATACCTTCCCGATTCACGGCGTCGGCGGGACTGTGGGCGCGATTCTGACTGGCGTGTTTGCGACTAAAGCGGTTAACGCTGCCGGAAATGACGGGCTGTTTGCCGGGAATCCGGGGCTAATCGTGACCCAGTTGGTAGGCGTTCTAGCTACTTACGTGTTTGCCGCTGTGGGCACTTTTGCGATCCTGAAAATTTTGGGGCAGTTTATGGAACTGCGAGTGCCCTCATCTGCTGAAGACCAAGGTTTGGATATCGGCCAGCACGGGGAAGAAGCTTACGGTGAGGATTTTGCCGGCGGTTTCAGTTCGTTTGAATCGAGCTCTCCTTTTGCGCCGAAGAAGGTTTGAAGCTGATTTTCTGAATAAGTTCGATCGTGCAGAGACTCAGCTATCTGGGTCTCTCGGCTTTTTTTAAGTTTTTTTTTACGAACCGCGAAGGCGCGAAGAGCGCGAAGAAGGAAGAGGAAGAAGGGTTAAGATGAGAGAATTATGCGTTTGATGCCTTCTTTGAGGATCGGAACGTTGAAGTTGATCAGAAGGCCTAGGGTGTTTTTGGTCATTTTAAGATAGGAGATAACTTGGGCTTCATGGATGGGAGCTAGCTTTTCGACAGCTTTTAATTCGACAATCAGGATATCGCCAACCAGAAAGTCTAATTGACCTTCGCCAACTGGATAACCTTTGTAGGTGATTGCTACTAGCTTTTTGGGGTGACAAGCTATCCCCCGCATCCGAAATTCAACTTCTAAGGATTCCTGATACACTGATTCTAAAAATCCTGGCCCCAAAAGCCGATGCACCTCAATAGCCGCCCCAATCGCTCTATAAGCCAACTGTTCTACCTGTTCGCCCAATTGTCTCATTCTTCTTTCGCGTTCTTCGCGTCTTCGCGGTTCATTGCTTCTTGCTTCTCCATGTGTCGATCGTATAAATAGCATATCCCCTCTTCGCTATTGAGCCAATAATCCCGATCGCACCCCAGGCATTCTAAAATCAAAGGTAATTAACCTAGATTTCTACTCGATACGCATGGATACTAAAGCTTTTAAACGATCGCTCCAACAGTCTGAGAACTACCACCGCAAGGGTTTCGGACACGAAGTTGAGGTAGCTGGCGTGATGCAGACGGCTTATCAAAGCAGTCTGATCCAGCAAATTCGCGACAATAATTACAGGCTGGAACGCGGCGCAGTCACGATCCGACTGGCTCAGGCTTTTGGCTTTTGCTGGGGGGTGGAACGCGCTGTAGCTATTGCTTACGAGACTCGCCAGCATTTCCCCTCCGAACGGATTTGGATTACTAATGAGATTATTCACAATCCGTCTGTAAATCAGCATTTGCGCGATATGGAAGTTGGTTTTATTGCTGTTGAGAAGGGGCAGAAAGATTTTTCAGTTGTCGATAGCGGTGATGTGGTAATTTTACCGGCTTTTGGGGCGAGCGTGCAAGAAATGCAGTTGCTTAATGATAAGGGCTGCAAGATTGTTGATACTACTTGTCCTTGGGTTTCTAAGGTTTGGAATACTGTTGAAAAGCACAAAAAGAGGGATTACACTTCGATTATTCACGGTCAGTACAAGCATGAGGAAACTGTTGCTACGAGTTCTTTTGCTGATAAGTATTTGATTGTGCTGAATTTGCAGGAAGCTGAATATGTCAGCAATTATATCTTGCACGGTGGCGACCGGGATGAGTTTCTGGCTAAGTTTAGTAAGGCTTATTCTGCTGGTTTTGACCCGGATCTGGATTTGGAAAGGGTGGGGATTGCTAACCAAACTACTATGCTCAAAACTGAGACAGAGAATATGGGCAAGTTGTTTGAAAAAACGATGATGCGGAAGTTCGGTCCGGAAAATCTGAATGAACATTTTCTGAGTTTTAATACTATCTGCGATGCGACTCAGGAACGGCAAGATGCTATGTTGAGTTTGGTTGAGGAAAAGTTGGATTTGATGCTGGTGATTGGGGGTTTTAATTCTTCTAATACTACGCATTTGCAGGAAATTGCGAGCGACAAAACTGTTCCTTCTTATCACATTGATTGTGCGGAGCGCATTTTACCGGGAAATCGGATCGAACATAAGCCTTTGGGGGCTGATTTGGTGGTAACTGAAGGTTGGCTACCCGATGGTAAAATTGTGGTAGGCGTGACTTCGGGTGCTTCTACGCCTGATAAGGTTGTTGAAGATGCGATCGATCGCATTTTGGCGATGAAAGCCCCTGCGGTTGCCTAATTATATCGTTTCCGCTGGCATCGGAATAATCATTTTTCGAGTGCAGTGCGAGCGTCTCGCTCTGTTGGCGAGCCAGACGCTCGATCGCGCTCGCAAACAGAGTATTATTCCGATGTTACCGGATTTGATATTCAACTAATTTCAACCGATGAATTCTCCGCTGTTACCCGATCGCTCGCCTTTGTGATACTATTCACCCGCGTCATCGCTTCTGTGAATTTCTCCCTGCCTCCAACAGATTATTTTTTAAATAAAATATGAAAAGTTGGCCTTTTTTTGTGGCTAAAAAGCTTGACTTGGCTATTTTGATAATGTATTATTTAATAATGGAAATATTGGCAAAATTTAAATTTATCTCAACACTCCCATTATTTAAAATATACCCCAAAAATCAACTTAAGTCAATAGGTAAAAACTCTTTTCTTCGCGCCGCAATTTGAAACTGCCAAAGGAACACGAACGATACAAAAATCGATGCAAAAAAAGGCGAATTCAGCTTTGCAGGCTATCCTAGATTGTCTGGTGTCTGGCTGAATTAGGAGACGCAAGAGAGCGACTTATTGCATCTCTGACTTAAGAGGGATGCGAGAAGGAGCGAGGCTAAACTACACACAAGATCGATCGCACATTTGAGCCTTAAATTTATAGGCTTTGGCCGCCTGCCTGCCCGCACCAAAAATTCGGCTAGTATTAATCCAGCTAAAATAAAAGAAAAAGCAGGACTCGCGTGCCGAGTATTTCATGAAACAATCGCTGACTAGCCAAATCACCGCAGGTATCGGAATGGCCGTGGCGCTACTGATTTTCAATGCGGCAACTTCCTACCGCAACACTCTCAAGTTAGTCGAAAACGAACGCTGGGTTGGCCACACTCACCAAGTTTTAACCGAGCTCGAAGCCACGCTTTCCACGTTAAAAGATGCTGAAACCGGACAGCGCGGTTATTTGCTGACGGGAGAAGAACGCTATTTAGAACCGTATCACAGCGCGATCGCCCGCATCAACGAACAAGTAGTCGGATTGCAGCAGCTAACCGCCGACAACAACCGACAGCAACAGCGCATTCGCGACTTGAAAGTTGCGATCGACTCTAAATTAGGCGAACTTGAAAAAACCATCAATTTGCGACGCCAACAAAACTTAGAAGCAGCCCTGCGGCGAATAAAATCAGGTAGGGGAAAGCAAATCATGGGCGACATTCGGCAGCAGATAGCCGCCATGACTGCCGAAGAAACTCAGCTATTGCAGCAGCGCGCCCGAGAATCTCAAGCGAGTGCTAATTTGACAATCCTGACTTTTACCGTTGCCGCTTTAGTAAATTTCCTGTTGATGGTGTTGGTTTACTATTTGGTGAAGCGCGATCGAACTTTGCGCGACAATGCCGAAATCAAGCAAAATCAAATGTTAGAACAGCTAGAACACGATCGCCACTCCTTAGAATTAACCGAAGAACGTTTCCGCCGCGCCATTCTCAACGCCCCGCTGCCAATTATGCTGCACGCTGAAAACGGAGAAGTTTTGCAAATTAACTGCGCTTGGACAGAACTCTCAGGCTACCAACACTCAGAAATTCCCACAATTGAAGATTGGACAGAAAAAGCTTACCACAGCCGCAAATCGTTAGTGAAAGCAGATATAGATCGGCTGCACCAATTAAACGCGCGCATTTCTGAAGGCGAATATATGATTGCCACAGCCAGCGGCGAAAGTCGAATTTGGGACTTTTATTCCGCACCTTTAGGCAAGCTTTCCGACGGCAGAAGTTTAGTAATTAGTACCGCCATTGACGTAACTGCGCGCAAACAAGCAGAAGCAGAAATTCGGATGCTCAACGCTACCTTAGAACGGCGAGTAGAACTCCGCACCAATCAACTTCAAGCAGCTAACGAAGAATTAGAAGCTTTCACCTATACCGTCGCCCACGATTTGCGCGCTCCCCTGCGGGGAATGCAGGGATTAGCTGAAGCTTTATTAGAAGATTACCGCGACCTCCTCGACGAACTCGGTCAAGAATACGCCCAGCAAATTGTTAATTCTGGGCAACAATTAGAAGCATTGATCCAAGATTTGCTAGCTTACAGCCGCCTGAGCCGCGCTGATTTATCGCTGCAAGTTTTAGAGTTAGAATCTGCTGTCACCGAGGCAATTGCTATGGTACAAGCCGACGCTAAATCCAGGCACGCTCAAATCAGTGTTCGATCGCCCTTGCCTGCGGTAATTGCCCACCGCGTTACTTTAGTTCAAGTAATCGCAAATCTGCTCACCAATGCTATAAAATTTGTCGAAGGCGCACCGCCCCAAGTGCAGATATGGGCTGAGGAAATTGAGCTGCCTCAAGAGGGAGAGACAGACAGCGAGACAGCGGGAGAATTGGAAAGGGCAACAGTGGGGCAGTGGGAGCATTCCCAGTTACTGATTGCCAGTTGCCTATTGCCAGTCCGCATAATCCGTCTGTGGGTAGAAGACAACGGCATAGGTATTGCTGCTGAACACCAAAAACGCATTTTTCGGGTTTTTGAACGGCTGCACGGTATCGAGTCTTACCCCGGAACTGGTATAGGATTAGCTATTGTACAAAAAGGGATCGATCGCATGGGGGGTCAAGTAGGGGTGGAATCTCAATTAGGACAAGGCAGTCGATTTTGGATACAACTGAGGAAGCATGAGCCAAAGGCATACGATTTTACTGGTGGAAGATAATCCCGTTGATATTCTATTGATGCAGCGGGCTTTTCGGAATGAGATTTTTACTAATACTTCGCTGCAAATTGTCCGAGATGGAGATGCAGCGGTTTTTTATTTAAATGGTGACGGAGAGTACAGCGATCGCGATCGCTATCCTTTACCTGCGGTAATTTTACTAGACTTGAAATTGCCCAGGCGATCGGGTCACGAGGTTCTGGTTTGGCTGAAGCAGCAGCCGGAACTAAAACGCTTGCCGGTGGTTATGCTTACTTCTTCTAGCCAAACACTTGATGTCAAACTAGCTTACGATTTAGGGGTAAATTCTTATTTGGTTAAACCGATCGGGTTTGCTTCTTTATTGGAAATGATGCAGAGTTTTAGGGAGTATTGGCTCAACTATACCGAACTGCCGGAACCTCGATAATTTTCGGGTTTTTAGTGACGGTTCCCCGGTTTTTCTTCCTCGTTTCCTCGTTACCAGACTCTTCCTGGTAACGAGGAAATTAAGTTTCTAGTCAGGAAGCCCGTCCTCTATCATATTAAAGGGGCAACCTCCAACATTTTTATTATTAGTGATTGAGCGGCACTCTAGCTAACAGCCAAATTATCAATTGTTAAAATGGTACACATTCTGGTAATTGACGATAACCCAACGGATCGGCTGCTGGTCAAACGCGAGTTAGAGCGGCAATTCTCGCAATTGCAAATAACGGAAATTTCCGACGATAGATTATTCGGGGAAGCACTGAATCGAGGCGGATTCCATCTGGTAATTACCGACTACCAACTGCGCTGGACGAATGGTTTAGATGTGCTAAAAACTATCAAAGCCAGTTATCCAGAATGCCCGATTGTAATGTTTACGAATACTGGCAACGAAGAAGTTGCTGTAGAGGCTATGAAGTCAGGATTGGACGACTACATTATCAAGTCGCCGAAGCACTACGTCCGCCTTGGCGTTGCGGTTCGCGCAGTGCTCGATCGAGTTGCCGCCTGGAAACGAGTCGCCCGACTGGAAAATCAACTTAATTCTCTGCTAGAACGCTTAAATGTCGGAGTTTTTCGAGCGACTTCCCAGGGAAAGCTTTTGGAAAGCAATCAAGCTTTTTTGCACTTGTTTGATGCCAGCCATTTAGCAGATGTCCAAGGCATTTATCTCCAGCAATTGTTTTTGCAGCCGCTAGATGCAGGAGAGTCTCGGTCTCAAAATCTCGAAATTACATTTCCTTTGGCAGACGGTCGAGTAAAATGGATTCGGTTTACTCAATATCTCTACAGCGCCGAAGGTGAACGTACGATCGAGGGATTGGTTGAAGATGTTACGGAACTCAAGCAGGCTGAACTTGCTTTGCGCCAATTTAATGAAACTTTGGAAGATCGGGTGAGAGAGCGTACTGCTGAGTTAGAAGAAGTTAACGCACAGCTCGAATCGTTTACCTATTCAGTTTCTCACGACTTGCGCGCTCCTCTGCGGGGAATTTTGTTTTTTGCTGAAATGTTGCTCCAAGATAAAGCCAGCGAGTTGGATGCTACCGCACAGGATTACTTGTATCGGATGACCGACGCTGCAAGTCTGATGAATACTTTAATCGAAAATTTGCTAGAGTACAGCCGCCTCAGCAGGGCTAACTTACCGCTAAAAGCAGTTTCTCTTAATTTAATTGTGGCTCGCTCGATCGCGCAACTAGAAACTCAAATTGCCCAAACACAAGCTCGGATAACTGTTGTCGAACCGATGCCTGAGGTGTTGGCACATCCTCCTACACTGCTGCAAGTCTTGGCTAACTTGCTCTCCAATGCTATTAAATTTGTGCAGCCGGGGATAGAGCCGCAGGTGCGATTTTATGCTGAAGCGGAGGAGGAATATATCTGTCTTTGGGTAGAAGACAACGGCATTGGAATTGCATCTGAGTTTCATGAAAGAATTTTTGGGTTGTTCGATCGCCTGCACGGTCAAGAAGTGTATCCAGGGACGGGAATTGGGCTGGCGATAGCGAACAAAGGAGTCGATCGGATGGGCGGTGCGATCGGGCTGGAATCGACACTGGGAACCGGTACCCGATTCTGGGTAAAATTGCGCAAGTGCGATTGTTGAGGAAGCAAGTTCCGGAACGCGCAGTGAATCGGGATTTTAAAGATGAGGTTGCAGGGAAGAGGTTTTTTAACAGCCATATTCTGCTGTAGCTGCAAGAATCAATCAACCCGCTTCCTCAAACCACAATACAGAAGAAATAAGTAGTATAGTAAGAGTTAACCGATCTCTTGCACCGTTCCCGCCAGAGCAGGCTTTCTGACCTGTTCTACAACAACTTAATTAATTTGTTTTTTGTGGGACACGCCCCTGAAAGGCTGGTTGAGGATCTTAGAATCTGTAAGATATAATAAAATACAAGCAAATACAATCAACTTATTTGCAAGTCTAATTAGCCAGCCAAGTAAATATTCAAATTATCGAGATTGCTTAATAACATATTCTTAGATTAAAGAATGTTTGCGCCAATACAAAAAGTAAAAGCCCAATGCTGTCTATTCTGTTAATCGACGACAACCCGAACGATCGCCTGATGATAGATCGAGAACTGAGGAAAACTTTTGCCGATTTAGAAATTAAGTCGGTTATTGATATCCAAACTCTCGAACAAGCCCTGACCGCCGGGGGTTTTGACATAGTAATTACCGATTACCAACTCCACTGGAGTGACGGATTAACTATTCTCCAAAAAGTTCAAAGCCGCTACCCAAATTGTCCGGTAATTATGTGTACTGACAGCGGCAGCGAACAAGTGGCAGTTGAAGCGATGAAAGCGGGTTTGAGCGATTACGTATTCAAAGGGCGGCACTTCAAGCGGCTGGCCGGGGCCGTGGGCGAAAGCTTGAAAAAACAGCAGTTGCGCGAGAACTACGCGAAAACGTCGGCGCAGTTGGCAATTTCCGAGGAAAGGCTGAGGTTGGCGATCGAAGCCTCGAAAATGGGGACTTGGGATTGGAATTTATTAAATGGCGAGGTCGTTTGGTCTGAGGGACACGAAGTGTTATTGGGGTTGGAAAAAGGCAGTTTTGCGGGAACTTACGAAGCGTTTTTTGCCTGCATTCACCCGGATGACCAGGCTTCGATCGCCCGGGCTGTTGCCTTTGCTTTAGAAAACAAAATAGAATACCAATACGAATTTAGAGTCATTTGGCCCGACGGCAGCTTGCACTGGATCGCGAGTAGGGGCAAGTTTTTTGATGATGATACCGGTAAATCGGTACGATCGAGCGGCGTGGTTTGGGATATTACCGATCGCAAATTATCGCAAGCACGGGTGCAAGAAAGCGAGGAAAATTTGCGCTTTGCTCTAGAAGCAGCTAACACGATCGCTTTTACCTGGGATGTGGCATCGGGGGAAGTCCGCGGTTCGTCCAATACCGAAACCCAGATTGGTTTGGGCCCAGACAGCACCTGCGGTACTTTTGAGCAAAAAAAGAATGCGGTGCATCCAGAAGACCGCGAAAGCTTTTTGGCAGATGTGGATGCCGCACTCAGCGGGACGGGAGTTTACGAGTCGGAATACCGCCAAGTGCGACCCGACGGCTCAGTGATTTGGCTTCACGACAAAGGGCGGGTGGTTTTTGACGCATCCGGCAGACCCTTTCGGCTCTTCGGCGTGGCGATCGACATTACGGATCGCAAACAGTTAGAATACGACCGCGAGCGGGCGTTGGCGCGCGAGCAGTCGTATTTGCGCCGCCTGCAAAAGTTAACCTGCGCGTCAGTTGCCATCAACTCCACGCTGTCGGTGGCAGAAATACTTCAGTTAGCAGCAGATAGCGCCCGCCAAATTCTCGAAGTCCACCAGGTAGCGGTCAACCTCAACCCTTCCACTAACTGGGATGCGGGAATGAGCAAGTTTTCCATGTCAGAAAAATACGCCGCGTGGCAAGATTACTGCGAACAGCCAGACGGTACGGGCGTTTACCAGGAAGTTTGCCAGCATCAACGGGCGATGCGCATGACTCAAAGCGAGTTAGAGGCTCACCCGGCCTGGCGGGGGTTCGGCAAAGCTGCGGGCAAGCACCCGCCGATGCGGGGCTGGCTGGCTGTACCGCTGACGACTCGGGACGGCAGAAATCTGGGATTGATTCAGTTGTCCGACAAGTACGAGGGGGAGTTTGCCGAAGATGACCAAAGTATTTTAATGCAGTTGGCTCAGGCGGTGTCGGGGGCGATCGATAATGCCCGGCTTTACGAGGAATCTCAGCAGGCAAATCGGATGAAAGATGAGTTTTTGGCAACTCTTTCTCACGAGCTGCGATCGCCCTTAAACGCGATTTTGGGCTGGGCGCAACTGCTGCGGCAGCGCAGTTTCAGTCCGGCTGCTACTGGGCGGGCTTTGGAAACGATCGAGCGAAATGCTAAATTGCAAACTCAATTGATTGATGATTTGCTGGATATTTCGAGAATTATTCGCGGCAAGTTGACTTTGAATCCTTGTACGGTAAATATGATTTCTATGGTGGAAGGAGCGGTGAATACGGTGCGGTTGGCCGCCGATGCTAAGTCGATCGATTTGCGGTTTGCAATTGTAGATTTGGGCTTGGAGACTGCTGAATTTTCCGAACCCGGCGAGGTTTCTGACAATCCTAAATCTCAGTTAAATCCGAAATTTTGGGTATCAGGAGACCCCGGCCGCTTGCAGCAAGTGATTTGGAATTTGCTGACGAATGCGATTAAGTTTACGCCGCCCGGGGGGCGAGTTGACATCCGGCTGAAGCGAGTTGATTCGGAGGTTGAGCTGGCTGTTACCGACACGGGAATTGGGGTGGCTGCGAATTTTTTGCCTTACGTGTTTGAGTCTTTCCGGCAAGCGGATGCTACGATTACTCGCAATTATAGCGGTTTGGGGCTGGGTCTGGCGATCGTCCGGCAGTTGGTGGAACTCCACGGCGGCACGGTTTGGGCCCAGAGTCCGGGACTGGATATGGGATCGACTTTTACTTTCCGTCTCCCTTCGATGCAGGTAAATTCGATCGCCGGCGCTTCCTCGCCGGTTTTGGCTGGCGCTGGTAATTTACTGGGAGTTAAGGTTTTGCTGGTTGATGACGAGGTTGATTCGCGGGAATTTATGAGGTTTGTCTTGGCAGATTCCGGGGCCGATGTTAGGGCTGCATCGTCTGCTGCTGAGGCGTTTGAGGTGGCTTCGCAGTTCGGGCCGGATGTTTTGGTCAGCGATATCGGAATGCCGGAGGAAGATGGCTATTCGCTGCTACGAAGGCTGCGCTCTTTGAACATCAAGGGAGAGAAATTTTGGGCGATAGCTCTGACGGCTTATGCTAGGGATGAAGACCGCGATCGTGCTTTTGCTGCGGGTTTCGATCGGCATCTGTCTAAACCTGTGGCACCCGATGTTTTGGTAGAGACTATAGTCAAGTTCAGGCAGCAAGCGCTAACAACATAAAAAACTCAATTAATAATTAGGAATTGGTAATTGTGCGCTGCTTTGAGACTGGTTTCTCGATTAGGTGTAACACTTTATTAGTTCGGGTTAATATGCTAAGATATCCAAAAACCACGGTAATTAAGTGGACAAACTTCAGACAGACATAGAGGCAATTTACTCTCAGATTGAGGAATTGCGCCGGGAACGCCAGCAGCTTAGCAATACCGCGATCGCCCCCGCTGGGGATTCGCCCCGAGCGATCGCCGATGCTTACCGCCGTCACGCGAGGGAAACAGCACAAGTGTCGGCAGAAGTCAAGGGGATTGATGATGCGATCGTTGCTCTGTCTGCTCAACTGAATCAGAAACAGCAGCAGTCGGTAAACTTGCAAAGAATCAGTCCGATGGAGCAGCAAGTTGAAGAAGGAAGAGCGCTCGCTCAGGGACACGCGGAACGGATTAACGAACTGGCGGCGGAACTGGCGGCGGAAGTGAAGGGACTCAAAGCCATCGCCGACCAAATTAGCCCCAGCTACTGGCAGGTTTATTACAAGCCTTTTATTACTGGTTTTAAGAGTATTTCTGTTCCCTACGTGCGATCGGACGGGGATGTTTGGACTATTGTCAATCGAGTAGTTTAGAGAGGCTGCGGGAACAGAAATAAGAAGCACTCAAGACAATTTTTTTCCTTTTTCCTGTCCCTATTCCTCTACCTCAACCCCGCAGCAGTTGCTTAATAGTGCCGACCAATTCTTGAGGGTGAAATGGCTTGGCGATGTAAGCGTCGGCTCCTTGTTTCATTCCCCAGTAGCGATCGAACTCTTCGCTTTTGCTCGAACACATTACCACCGGCAAATTTTGGGTTTTAGGGTCGCTTTTGAGCCGGCGACAGACTTCGTAGCCGTTCATCCGGGGCATCACGATATCCAGAACGACTAAATCCGGGCGGTTAGCCTTGATTTGCTCTAGAGCTTCTACGCCATCACTCGCTACCGTGACGTTGAGCCCTCTACCTTTGAGCAAGTCGGCGATCATCTCCCGCAGAGTGACGCTATCATCAACAACCATAACTGTACTCATAGAATAATCCCTACCAAGTTT
Organism: Microcoleus sp. K4-B3; assembly: GCF_036704615.1. NCBI lineage: Bacteria > Bacillati > Cyanobacteriota > Cyanophyceae > Oscillatoriales > Microcoleaceae > Microcoleus > Microcoleus sp. K4-B3. The sequence goes on along the minus strand of NZ_JAUBSF010000004.1, from coordinate 78,813 downwards.
CTGGGTTGAAACGTTTACATTAACGTTTACCTTCAAAGGTGTCTTTTCCTGATTGAGATTGCGCTCTGCTAGATGTAGTTTACCCACTTTTGCTGATTTCTCAATCATTGTCTGAGTAATTATCGCAAAATTAAAGATCCGCGCAATCTCGGTTGACACACGAGGCTCTGTCCGTTAGTCTATCATTTTCTTTCTCAAATGGTACTTTTATCAAAAAATGAGGGTGTAGCTTGGTTGTGGGTTTCCGGTTGAGGACGGTGGCGCTGGGCCGCCTGCATCAACATTAGTCTAATTAGGATTTTTCGTACCTAAAGCCGATAGTTTTTGGTCGTAGAGCGTCTCTAAAACGACCGGGCGCTGGCGGTAGCTGTGACCGGTGTTTTTGCAACCGTTAGCAACGATTCCCAAGACGGAAGCTCCAGAAATTTTTAATTCTTCTAAAACTTTGCGAACTTGCGATCGGTCTGTTTGCCCAATTTGGACGACCATAATCGTACCGTCTGTGTGAGCTGCGATCAAGTGGGTGTCTGCCAAGCCTGCTAGTGGCGGGGTGTCATAAATCACTAAGTCAAAAAATGCTTGAAATTGCTCCATCAAATAGTGCATTTTTTTGGAAGAAAGAAGCTTGATCGGATCGGGGGGAATTTGGCCGGCGGTGAGTACGAACAAATTGTCTTGGTTCGGCGCTCGCTGAATCGCGTCGTTGAGGCTGAGGTCTGTGGAGATGGCATCGCTAAGCCCGCGCCCGTTTGGCAGTCCTAACTTAGCGTGCAGTTGCGGGCAGCGCAAATCTGCATCTACTAACAATACTCGCCGTCCGACTGCTGCTGCGGTGGCGGCCAGGTGCAAAGCTACTGTAGATTTGCCGTCTCCGGCTACGGCAGAGCCGACTAACAGCGATCGAATCGGCCTGCCTGCACTGAGCAAGTGAATGTTCGTGTAGAGCGATCGAAATGCTTCTAAAAATTGATAGTCCAACTCGCTCAAAATACTTGGCCCGAGCATTGGAGGAGTACGTTGAGCTTCGCCCGGTTCGACAACTTTCACTTGGGACGATCGAGCCGATGTTAGTTTCCTCGGTCTCGCTGGCGGTCGGCGCTTGACTTTTTTGGTAAACGGAATCACCCCTAGTATCGGCAATCTTGTGGCCATTCTCAGTGATTCTGGAGTGTGGAAAACAGTATTTAGCATCTCTACGAGCAAGCCGACTGCTATGCCTAGCAGACCGCTTAAAATTACTGCCAGCGCTAACTGTTTTTTGGTTTGTTTGACGGTAGCTGTTATATACCTGCCGAATTTGTCGAGGGGAATTTCCGGAGGATTGATCAGCACCCAGGGTACTTGCTGCTGAGCCGCATCGATCCGCAAGGCTTCTCGTTTTGCCAAGAAGTCCGACAAACTTTTAGTAACTACTTGCAGTTCCCGCTGTAAATTGTCGTATTGTCGGGTTGTCACTGAAAAGTTTCTAATTTTTTGGTTCAGATCATTTTGCAAAGCAGTCATTTCGCGATCGCGCGCTTCAATTTCTTTGATTTGGGTCTCTAAAGTTCCCATCACCACTTCTTTTGCTTGTTTAGTGGCGGTTAACATCAGCTCTTCCCGACTTTTTCGCAGCGCTAAAACTGGCAAACTGTCTTCTCTGTACTGAGCTAATTTCATTGACAATTCGGTGTCTATTTTCTGAATTTGACCTAAGAGTCCGCCGTAAGCTTGTCCTTGGGTCATCAGCAGCCCCTGGGGATTATTTTCGTTGAGTAATTTTTCATAGCTTTGGTAGAGGTTGCGCATCCCTTTTAGCTGTAGTCGGATTTCTACTTGCTTGCCCCGAATGCTTTGAACTTGTTCAGACAGAGATTTTCCCTCTAGCTGGGGCTCAAACAAGTTGCTCTGCTGCCGCAGTCTTTGGACTTGCAGTTGCAGAACTTCCACTCTTTGTCGGAGCTTGGGCATCTCCATATCTATAAAATTAATGCCTTGATTAATGCCCGTCAGCCGTTGTTGCAAGCTGTACTCTAGATAAGCTTTAGAAATTTTATCCAATACGCCGTAAATTTTTTGAGGGTCTGAATCTGTGTAGCGAACTTGTAAAATTTTTGTGCCTTGTTGTTTGCCATCTTTTGTGTAGCTGATGCGGCTGATCGACATTTTTGAGAGCAGTTCACTATAGTTAATCTTGGGATACGCAACTCGCAATTCCTTAATCACTGGCTGCATCATTTTGGGACTGCGCAAAATCCTAATTTGGGTTTCGTAGTCTACTAAGCTAATTCCTTCTATATTAATTCTTGCTAAGTCAGCCGCTTGGGTGTTGTTTAATTGTTTGGATTGCAAACCTTCAGCCGTTGCTGGTTCTACTAACAGGGAAAAGGAGCCTTCATAGTCAACAGTTATGCTTTTAGATGTGGCGAGGATTGCTGTTCCTGCGAGGGCGCTCAAAGCAATGGTGGCTGCTGCCATGACCAGGAAGCGGCGGCGCAGCACGCCTAACAGCCAGGACAAGTCTAGCTTTTCTTCCTCTGTCTCCTCGACGAAGTTATCTCTGTAGTTCTGAGCCGAGGGATCCGGCAGTTTGCCGTTTGATTTAGGTGTGAAGGGTTGGTAATCTTGTCTGCTATCCATATTCAGCCTGCGTATTTTTGAGGTTGATATTTTTGAAGTTGATATTTTTGAAGCGGCTGCGTCGCTACTGGGGCATCTTATTGTTTAGTTTATTCTAGCCTTTGCCAAGAATTATCCACCTCACCAGCCGCATTCTTACCTGAATAAAAATCGGAGAACGTTTATAAAATTTAACACTCCCGTAGCTGGCCCGACAGGCCCGATTACAGCGTTCATGCGATCGACAAAATTGACGAGACCCCTGCGAGATACGATAATCATGTCGTTGTTGCGAAGTTGAGGATTGGTTTCTTCGTTAATTCCTTGAGTTAAATTGACTTCGATCGTCCGTTTAGTAGCTGTACCGTCGGTATTGAGGCGGACTAGCTCAACTTTATCCCTTCTAGCTCTGGTATTCTCGTAGCCAAAAAATCCTCTGGAAATTAAAGCTTGATTCAGCGTGGCATTAGCGGGGAGCCTCAAGGGATCGAGGGATGTTCTGAGTTCTCCTACTACATAAACGTTAATGCCGGTGGGAGCAAAGTTAGTGGTAGCGAGCACGCCAGCTTCTGCGGGGTTGACGATCGCAGCTTTGGGCACGATGATCGTGTCTCCCTCCTGGAGGATGGTATCTTGGGCTCCGTCGCCGGACTCTAGGAACTGCCACAGGTTGACTGGGATAATTTGTTCGCCTCTTCTGGTGACGCGCCGCACTTGGATTTGCCGGATGTCGGCATCGGAGGTGATGCCACCGGCTAGCTGAATGGCCCGGATGACGGTGGGGAAACCTTCGCGGCTGAGGTCGTTTGTGGTGTTGCCGCCGATGACGACGTAAGCCCCGGGGCGGGTGACTTGACCAACAATGGAGATCGATCGAGGTTTTTCTGGGGGTGGCGAAAAGTTGGCCGTCGCAAATTGACGAGCTTCTGCTTGGTTGAAGTTGGCGACTGTGGGAATCACGATTGTGTCTCTGTCTTGCAAAATAATGTCTTGAGAGATATCTCCTTCTTGCAAGAATTTCCACAGGTTGACGTTGAGCACTTGATCGGCGCCGTCTCGTTGGGGACGGCGGACGCGGATGTTGCGGATGTCAGCGACACCCGTGACGCCTTCTGCGAGTCTGATCGCTTGGGTGACGGTGGGGTACTGGACACTCGGTGAGGCTCCCGGGCCGGGAGTTAGGGTGATGGTGAAGTTTCCGGGCCTGGTGACTTCTCCGATGACGCCGACGTTGAGGGGGCGGGCGGCGACGAGGCTGACTGTGACTATGGGGTCTTTGAGGACGCGGCGGTAGGCGTTGCGGATGATGTTGGTGGCTTCTACTAAGGTGCGACCGCGGATCGAGACCAAGCCGATCAGGGGCAGGTTGACTGAACCGTCGGAAAGGACTTCGTAGCCGCGGCTGAGTTCGGGTACTTCGAGTATTTCTACTTGGATGCGATCGCCGCCTCCTAGTTTGTAGCTTTCGGGCGATCGCCTAACGGGTGCAACGGTCTGGGCTTGGTCTGCGCCTAGCGGGATGGGCAGTTGTGCCGGGGTGCTTCTGGGGTCAGCGATGACTGTGGAAGCAAACAAGACCAGACCCACAACCGATGGGGCGATCTGTCTTGGAAAATGGGTGTTAACCATAAGCCACCTAATTTTATTCACTATGATTTATATAAGTTTAGCCTTTTTAGTGCTGGGCAAAAAGCTCATTATTTTAAGCTATAGCCGAATAAATAATGCTGTTTTTTTGCTTTATGGCTAATTTCTGTGTTAGCGTATTTCCGGGTTGACGGCTATATTTTATATCTAGATAACTTGAGCTTGTTTTTAATAAAGGAAAGCAATTATGACTCAACCAGTGTCTATACCGAATATGCTGAAAGATCTGATTTTCAGTAATTATTCATTAACCTTGATGGTAATTGCTATACTCGCGCTCGCGACTTTGCTATTATTTCAATTGGCCAGCATTAAAAAAATAGGTTTGGTTTTTGAAAAAAGCTTTGCTAGTCTTTATATTTTTATCTCTCCGTTTCTGACACAAACTCCTTTTAACTACTTGCATTTTGTTAATTTGCAATACCCAGAAGGCGGTATTCTAAAATTGCTACCTTATTTTTTTTACCCCTGGATAGTATTAATTTTATTTTCTAGAATTAAAGCTTTTGGTAGCAACTTTATAGATTTGTTTGCCAAAGTATTGATCGTGAATCCTTTTTTTTTACTTTATACATTACTGCCATCACTGTCTACATTATGGTCTCTAGTTCCTGAAGAAACGCTAAGAGCAGGCTTAGCTTTTTCAGGATTTACTGCTTTCGGATTTTACTTAGCCGCGCAATATAAATGGGACGATCTATCTCGTTTTTGGCGGTGGGGATACACGGCACTGGCTTTGGCTAGTTTTATACTCAAACCACCGGGAGCAGGCGATTTTGTCGGCCTGACCCAATCTAAAAATTCCCTCGGGGGAGTCCTAGCTTTATGTACGGCATTTTGGTATTTGCATTATTCTCAAGGAGCTAAAACTAACAAAGAACGCTGGATTTCTTTGGCAATGATGTTTTTTTCTTTTTACCTGGTGAGAGCTAACAAGTCGGGAGGGGCTCTAGTTATTACTATCATATTAATAATTGCAGTGTCCTCGCTGAATTTTCTGAAAAAGTTAAGTTTTCAGTGGGCATTTACTGCCATTATATGTTTCCTGGTGGTCAGCATAATTATGACAGTTTTTGTACTAGACAACCTAGAGGATATTATTGTAGGTGGGTTAGGCAAAGACTTGACTCTAACTGGGCGAACCGAATTCTGGCCGCAGTTAATTGATGCGGTCAACCAGCGCCCCTGGTTTGGCTACGGATACGATGGATTTTTTCAACAAGATAAGTTAGGTTCCGCTACTCCTGCTTATTTTATTTATACTACTAATGGATTTCAACCGAAAAATCCTCACAATGGCGCGATCGGGATCTTGTTAGCCTTCGGTTGGCCCGGATTAATCTTAATGATGATTTCTCTGCTGCTTAATTTGGCTTATGCCGTTCGGTATTTGAGTCGTAGCACCGTGGAAGAAGCGGGAATGCCTATTTGTTTCCTGGTGTCTATTATTATGAGCAACATCACAGAAGCTTATATCGTGACAACCGGAAATGCTTGGCTGAGTTATGTAATGTTGACAGTTCGACTTGCCATAGACAATGCTAGTAACACTTCCAACAGTAGCAGCAACTCTCCAAGGCGTTCTGTAGCTCGCAATGTCCACTGAAGTAAGGTTCCTTGGGAATATCGCTGATGTGCCAAGCTGTGCTATAATATTATCTAACGAGTCTAATTTTGCTGCATAGCCAAGCGTTCCACAACCGCCTTTATATTTTCTAAACACTTAAAAACTTCTGATGTTAGACAAGCTAGCTGCGGTAAGTCAAAAACTTGGGCCTGGTCTGCGCCAGGTAATAAGCAACATAGCTTGGCTGTTCACTGACCAAATCTTACAGATGGGTCTGGGTTTAGTCGTAGGCCTGTGGGTGGCTCGCTATCTAGGCCCGGAGCAATATGGCTTGCTCAACTACGCCCTAGCCTTTGTATCTCTATTTAGTGCGGTAGCCTCAATGGGGTTGGGCAGAATCGTCATTCGCGATATCGCTCGCAACCCTGAATGCAAAAATGAGACCCTCGGAACTTCCTTCGGACTGCAATTTATTGGCGGTCTGATTACTCTGGTGTTAACTGTCACCATGATTTCCCTACTTAAGCCCAATGACAGTTTGACTCGCTGGCTAGTGGGCATCATCGCGGCCGGAACTATTTTTAATGCTTTTGAGGCGATAAATTTTTGGTTTCAGTCCCAAGTCCAATCAAAGTATACAGTATTGGCGAAAAATTCGGTATGTTTTTTCGTCGCTGCTCTCAGAATTGGGTTGGTGGCAATTAAAGCCCCCCTGCTTGCTTTCGCCTGCATTCGATTGGCAGAGGTGGCAATGGTAGGCATGGCTTATGTATATTTTTATCAGCTTACTGGCAATAAGATTAAGGATTGGCAATTCAATTGGCGACGATCCAAGGAACTGCTAGTGGAGAGTTGGCCGATAATTGTGTCAGGATTGGCAGTGTATGTCTACTCGAAAACCGATCAGATTATGCTCGGAGCTATGAATAAAAATGCTGAACTGGGATATTATGCTGCCGCTGTTAAAATTGCGGAAATCTGCGATTTCTTACCGATGATCATATCAAGCTCTATTTTTCCGAAGTTAGCAAATTTGAGAAAAAACAATTATCAAGAATATCTAAATAAATTTCAAGTTTATTCAGATATTATGATATTTTTATGGTTGGGAGTGGCAATCCCCATCTCATTATTGTCTCCGTTGATCGTGCATCGGCTTTACGGGGAAGAGTATGCGAAGTCAGCAGCGGTACTAGCAATCTATGTTTGGACGCAATTTGGCAGTAACTTTGGAGTAGCCCGGAACACATACTTTACCATAGAGGGTCAGTTGCGCTACGGTCTTTACTTAACTGTGGTCGGTTCTATTTTAAATGTAGGGTTGAACTTGTTCCTGATTCCTAAGTATGGAGCTTTTGGAGCAACTGCTGCTACTCTGATAACTTATTTTTACGTGATTATATTAGTCAATTTCTTGATTAAGGAATTGCGACCTTTTGGAAAATTTATCTGGCGCTCTCTCAACTTATACGAAGCAGCTCGTAGAATCAGAGGATTGATACAGTGATTGAAATTAAACCAAGCATTCAACAGCGCTCGAATTGCCCCTATTGCGGCACAGAACTTAAGCCCAAAAGTGTTCTGTGGCAAGGTATCCACATTGTTCTGGACTCTAAGTGCGAGGGATGCGGCAGCGAAATAATCGACGATTTGAGAGTAGGTCATGGAGTAAAAAACTACATCCAAGTTAATTTAATAAAAGGAGAAGTTTTTGCAGCAGATACTTACAAAAAGGAATGGTTAGGCAAACCCTTACTCAATTCACTCCAAAATCCTCAACCCGATAAACTTGAGATTGTAAAAGAAATTTTTAAACCCTGCAATCGGGTAATTATCTTAAACTGTATCGATCATCTTTATGGTCACTCCTTGCTCAAGTTGCTAAATGCACAAAGGCACTTAGAATGCAACTCGGACTACGGGTTAGTTGTGATAGTTCCTAAGTTCTTAAGGTGGATGGTTCCCGATGAAGTTGCAGAAATCTGGACAGTACCTATTTCTTTAAAAAATGGCCAGAATTACTATCCCAGTTTCGCCGAGTTTGTGGAAGAAGAAACTAAACGCTTTGATGAAATTTATGTCAGCGAAGCTCATTCTCATCCCAGTCTGTTCGACATCACGCGGTTTACTAGAGTTCCCAAACATAACTTTGAGCAAGAAGAAATAAAAATTACTTTTATTTGGCGGGAAGATCGTTTATTAGTTAACCGTTTGCTGTTCCGAGTGCTTAGAAAAATAGATCGACGAGCAATGTCACTGCCATTGCAAAATTTAAAAATTCAGCAGTTATTTGAGAAGATCAGGTTGCAAGTACCAGAAGCAAAATTTGCAGTGGCTGGTCTGGGGACAAAAACTAAGTTTCCAGAATGGATTGAAGATTACAGGGTGGATAGTTTTAATGAAAAAATTGAAAAGGAGATTTGCCACCTTTATTCAGAGAGCCGCTTAATAATTGGTCTTCACGGCTCCAATATGTTGCTACCCTCTGCTCATGCTGGTATGACAATTGATTTGATAGATGAGCGGTGGGGAAACTTTGCCCAAGATATTTTATACCAAGAAAGCGACCCTAGAATTGCTAGTTTTCGCTATAGATTTTTGCCGTATCAGACGAGCAATGATACACTGGCATTCATAGCGGCTGTGATGGTTCTGAAGTGGTCTAAGTTTAAATCCCAGATGACTGCTGATGTTATATAACGTCCGGCTAATTAGACATAATACCGAATCCGCTAGCATTCAACTATTTTCCGTGTTATAAATATGGATGAACTTGTCAATGTTGTGAAAGTCTTTGACATTTTTTCTCAACCATTGTTCATCCTTGTCCCACCACTTAAACTTCAGCAGAAAATCAATCTTTTGTTCATCAAACCTATAGCGAATAAGTTTGGCGGGAATTCCTCCACATATAGCATAAGGTGGCACATCTTTTGTGACAACGGCTCCGGCTGCGATGATGGCTCCATCACCAATAGTTACACCATCTACAACAATAACATTTGAGCCAATCCAAACATCATTGCCGATATGGACAGTTTTTTCCTCTTCTTCAAAATATTTTTGGTCTACAAAGGTTGTTCCTACTAGCATCTTGGGCGAATAAAATATCGGATGGCTTGAAACAAAATTTCCCACAGGATGTACGCCTAAGCGAATGATGCAGTTTGGCCCAATCGAACAAAAATTGCCGACAACACCATTGAAAATTCGCGTATTATCGCGCACATAAGTGTAAGAACCAATGACAGAATCTTCTATGGCTACGCGACTAGACACACTAACATTGTGACTGATAGTTGAATTGGTAACCAAAGCCATATAGTCTTGATAAAAATTATTATATTTAAACTTGTTTTTCCACCAATTGACTAAAAATCGCAGATATTCAGTGATCGGATTTTTGAGTATAGAACTGAGAAATGTTGAGAGTTTAGACATGGTTACTAATTACTTATTCAAGGTTAAATATTGTGCTGCCACATAACTTATTTATTTTTTTCTTAATACGCCTGATTAATGCGGGATGATAATCATAAAATGTATCTTGAGTGAATTGATCCGCTACAAAATTTCGGATCGCGTGGTTTGGATGCCTTAAAGGAAAGGTCATTGCTTCCGTTGGCATATTACTGTATATACTATCTTCTTGTGAAGTATGGGTGGCTTGACTGCCAAATCCAATATTAGAAATTAAATTTTTTTCGGGAATAATAGCAAGTCCATTTTGAACCCAACAAGTAAAAAGCCATCTAAAAAACCAATTGTTGACAGTTCCATCATAGGAAACTTGAAAAGCACTATCCCAAACTTTTACAGATTGAGGATTAGCTAATAAATTTTCGAGAAAACCTGCTTCCCGAAGTTGAGGCCATAACTTCATGTCAACATCATAGTATTGCCATGCTCTGCGCCAAGTCGCCCATCCCCAACAGTTACTAAAACGCGAAAAATAATAACTGTCTTCTGTTCTTTTTCTCCCAAATTGGAAATTTACACCACTAATTGACATAATCCGTTTGTCATCTCGGTAATGCTCTAATAACTGTTCACAAAAAGGGAAGAAGTTCGGGTGTGGCAAACAGTCATCTTCGAGAATAATTGCTTCCTCTACGGTATTAAATACCCAGTCGAAACCGCTAGAAATGCGATTCTTGCAACCAAAATTAATCTCTGAATAATTTTTCAGAACTTCACAGTCCCAATCTACCCGATCGATAATTGCACGTACCGCGGCGCACTTTTCAGCTTCCCCAGGTTTGTTGGCACGAGGGCCGTCAGCAATTACTAACAGCTTAGGGGGTTTAACTTGTCGAATCGCCTCGAAGACTTTTTCAGTAGTATCAACTCGATTGAAAATAACGAAAACAATGGGACTTTTTATCTGGGAATGTGGCATTTAAACTGTTCAACTCCAACGATTATAAATATTTTTGCTTAGTAGAACTCATCAATATTATAAATGTGCTAGGAAGCTTGCAGGCTTGACCTGTTAACTTAAGTTCTAAATTCCAATTTATCACCAAAAAGTTCGCGGGTCAACTATAATACAGCAATAGTTTACTCAGACCGACTTCTAGGACTGACGCTCTTAAACTCTCAAACCTTGATACCCCGACCCCCTTGGCTAAGTGGGGCACTCTTAAAGCCCTCTTGTGGAAGGGGGGACGCGACTGCGTAAGCCCTAATTTCGTTCTTGTAGCGGCGGTTGCAACCGCCGAGCGAGTGGCTAAATAAAACACTGTTACTTTTAGCCTTACCTATCGTTAAAAACCGCAAAACAGGGAAGAATGAACCGTACTAATATCGCCGTCCTTTTAACTTGCTTCAACCGCAAACAGAAAACATTAGCTTGCTTAGAGGCCCTTTTTAACCAGGCACTTCCAGCCAATGTAGATATTTCCGCCTATATAGTCGATGATGCCAGTACCGACGGTACCAGCGAAGCAGTTCACCAAGCCTACCCTCAAGTCAAGATTTTTCATGGGGATGGCAACTTATTCTGGAACGGCGGAATGCGCTTTGCTTTCACCGAAGCCATGAAAGACGATCCCGACTACTACCTTTGGCTGAACGACGATACAATTATGGATCCAGAAGCCCTTAAAACCTTATTAACAACCAGCAACCAACTCGCTCAAAAAGGAGAAACAAAAGCCATAGTCTCCGGTTCTACCTGCGATCCCCAAACGGGTAAAACTACTTACGGTGGTGTGGTGCGAGACCACCCCATTCTTCCCTTCCGATACCGCCTCGTAGAACCAACTCAAGAAGCTCTACTTTGTAGCACAATACATGGCAACTGCGTTCTACTTCCTCGCAATGTCGTCCAACTTGTGGGCAACCTAAATCCTGCTTTTGTCCATTATATTGGCGATTGGGATTATGGTTTACGAGCGAGACAGAAAGGATGTACAGTTTGGATCGCTCCCGGTCATTTAGGAACTTGTTCCCTGAACCCACAGGTGACAAAAACCGCCGCAAAAAATTTGAGCGAAGGGTTAGATAAAATGAGCACGCCGAAAGGTTTATCCTTTAAAGATGCGACCCTGCAACCGCCTGAAGAATGGAAAGTATTTACTCAGCGGCATGGTGGCTTGTTGTGGCCAATTTATTGGCTGCTACCTTATCGAAGGTTAGTTTGGCTTTCAGTGTTGAGTAAACTGGGATTGACTAAAAACAAAACTCAAGGTGAATAGGATGGTTGATAGAAATGAACTCCGCATTGCTTGGCTGGTTCCAGAAGTGGGACTGGGAGCTTACTGGCAGCCTGTTTTGAGAGAATTTACGAAGGTTTTTAAGAATACTGTATTTTATACGGGTGGGGTTTGGCCGGGGTTCGATCCAAAAATGCCTGGTTCGTCGGTAATTCAGTTAGTAGGAAAGACGAGTTTTGTGGAGACGACAAAGATAGATACAGGCTACGATCGTGGATTTATCGTAGTATCACCTAGTATTATCGGCTATCTGCTCGAATTTCGTCCTCAAGTCGTATTTCCCCAAGCTTTCTCTTTGTGGACCGTGATTGTAGCGCTTTTAAAACCGTTTATGCGGTGGAAGATTGCGATTATTTATGATGGTAGTTCCCCGAATACAGATTTTCGAGATTCCAGTTTTAGGACATTTGTTCGCCGCATCCTCGTGCGGTTTGCCGATGCTTTTGTTTCCAATAGCAATGCGGGTAAAAAATATCTGATGGAAGTTCTAAACGTACCAGAGGAGAAAATTTTTACCAGAACCTATCTCGTACCTGATGCAGGAGCTTTGCTGAAACGGTTGGAGCAAACTCAGCCGCCGAGTTTGCATTTAAAACGCCCGATTTTTCTGTATGTAGGGCGCATTACGGCGAGAAAGGGAATTAAAACGCTTTTAGAAGCTTGTGCTATTCTTAAAAGTCAAGGGTATGTTGATTATTCGCTGTTGATTGTTGGGAAGGGAGATCAGCGGGAAGAACTGGAAGCTTTTATTAAAGAGCGACATTTTGAAGAGCAGGTGATCTGGACTGGATGGGTGGAATATGGAAATTTGGGTTCTTATTTTCAGCAAGCTGATATTTTTGTGTTTCCTACTTTTGAGGATGTCTGGGGTATGGTTGTACCCGAAGCGATGGTGTTTGGAAAACCAGTATTGTGTTCTAATGGTGCAGCTTCCTGTGAGTTAATTGTGTCAGGCGAGAACGGTTATATTTTCGATCCTAGCGGTGCTAAAGAGTTAGCGGATAAAATGCAAATTTTTCTAGATAATCCTGATTTGATTAAATCCATGGGAGAGCGTTCACGACAGATAATTTCTCAAAAAACTCCGGAAACAGCCGCGAAAGCTTACGTCGAAGTTACATCTTTCTTGATGGAGAAGTAGGTGAAGGAAGGTGGGCAATGGATTTTGTAAGGAATTTTGTAAGGAATTTAACGGATGGAGGGAATAGGGGATAGGGAATCGGGAAAAATTAGCCATTACCAATTAGCAATTAGCAATGAAAGTTTTATTATCTGCGTTTGCTTGCGAACCGAATCTCGGCTCCGAAGAGGGAGTAGGATGGAATACCGTTATCCAATCTGCTAAACATCACGAAAGTTGGGTATTTACTCGCACGTTTTGTCGATCGTACATTGAAGCAGAACTAGAGCGGAACCCAGTGCCAAACCTGCACTTTGTTTATTTCGATCCGTTTGGGTGGAGCGAAGATTGGAAGGGGAAACAAGGATTGCTGCAACTTCACTACTATTTGTGGCAAATCTGGGCTTATTTTATCGCTCGTAAGCTCGATCGCGAAATCGGTTTTGACATAGTACATCACGTAACTTATGTCAAACATTGGTCTCCAAGTTTCCTGGCGCTGTTGCCGCATCCTTTTATTTGGGGGCCTGTGGGGGGTGCAGAAGCAGCACCAAAGCCTTTTTGGCAAGATTTTAGCCGCCGGGGCAAAATTTACGAAACGCTGCGAGCATTGGCTCAAAGCGTAGGAGAACGCGATCCGTTTGTGGGGCTGACGGCGCGCCGCAGTGCCGTGGCGCTGGCAACTACGGAAGAAACCGCCGCCAGACTGCGATTTCTCAAAGCAAAAAACGTGAAGATTTTCTCCCAAGTCGGTTTATCGCAGCAGGAAATTCAAGAACTAGAACAATTTCCTATCCCGCCGGAGCAACCAATTAGATTCATCAGTGTCGGTCGTCTCTTACACTGGAAAGGGGTGCACTTGGGACTCCGTGCATTTGCGGAGGCAAAGCTGGAACAATCGGAATACTGGATTGTGGGAGACGGCCCGGAAAGGCAGCGTTTGGAAGCTTTGGCAACAGAATTGGGACTGGCAAATAAAGTATTTTTTTGGGGAACTTTATCTCGCACTGAAACTCTTTCTAAAATGGGGGAGTCTCACGTTCTCCTCCATCCGAGTTTGCATGACTCTGGCGGTTTTGTCTGCACGGAAATGATGGGGGTTGGCCGTCCGACGATTTGTTTGGATTTGGGCGGCCCAGCTACTCAAGTGACGGCCCAAACGGGCATTAAAGTGGCTGCTACTGAACCCGATCGCGCTGTGCAAGGTCTAGCAGAAGCTATAGTGTGTTTAGCGCAGGATAGTGAATTGCGATCGCGCTTGGGTCGAGCGGGTCAAATGCGCGTCAGGGAAATCTATGATTGGAATATCAAAGGTAAATTCTTTGCCCAATTGTGCGAAGATGTATTCGACGGAAAATCAGGATAACTTCTGATTTGTTCGATCGGGCAAAACAAAGAAAACTATATTTTTCCAGGCGGTGAAACGTGGGCGTTGCAATCATTACTGGCTCGGCGGGTTTAATTGGCTCTGAGGCGTGTCAGTTCTTTGCCAAACAAGGCTTAGATATAGTTGGGATCGACAATAATATGCGCCAGTTCTTTTTTGGTGCTGATGGTTCTACAAACTGGAACCGCCAACTGCTCGAAAAGTCCTTGGGTACCAAGTATTATCACTTAGATGTGGACATTCGCGACTATGAAGCGATTACCAATATCTTTCAGCGGTACGGCGAGTCAATCGAATTAGTAATTCACACAGCAGCCCAGCCCAGCCATGATTGGGCTTCCCGTGCTCCGAAAATAGATTTTACCGTCAATGCCAACGGCACTCTCAATCTTCTAGAAGTAACTCGCTTGTACTGTCCTAAAGCGGTTTTCATTTTCACTTCTACTAATAAAGTATACGGCGATACACCCAACAAATTGCCTTTAATTGAATTAGAACACAGATGGGAAATTGAATCGGGTCACACTTACGAAAGCGGCATTCGGGAAGATATGTCAATCGACCAGTGCCTGCACAGTTTGTTTGGTGCTTCTAAGGTAGCTGCTGATATTTTAGTTCAAGAATACGGTCGATATTTTAATATGAACACCGCTTGTTTTCGTGGCGGCTGCCTGACGGGACCCAATCACTCTGGAGCTCAATTGCACGGCTTCCTCGCATACTTGATGAAGTGCGCCGTGACGGGAACTCCTTACACCGTGTTTGGCTACAAAGGCAAGCAAGTCCGCGATAACATTCATAGCGCTGATTTAATTTCGGCATTTTATGAATTTTATAAGGCTCCTAGAAGCGCCCAAGTTTATAATACTGGAGGAGGCAGATACAGCAATTGTTCGATGTTAGAAGCCATCCAGATGTGCGAGGCAATTGCGGAACGCAAATTTAATTGGACTTATGCTGAAGGGAATCGCATTGGCGATCACATTTGGTGGATTAGCGACAATTCAAAATTTTCCAGTCACTATCCTAACTGGAAAATGAAATATAACGTTAAACAAATCCTACAGGAGATTTATGAATGTAACCGCGAGCGTTGGCTGAAAGAAGGGTCGGATAATTGAGCTGGGAAAAAAGAATGTGCTGGCAATTTTGGGAAATGATGGAATACAAAGTTAAACAAACCCTACAGGAGATTTATGAGTGTAACCGCGAGCGTTGGCTTAAAGAGGTCTTCCATGATTGATAAAGGGAAAAAGAATGTACTCGGCATATTAGTTAATGCCGTTAACTATGAAGCGGCTGTTAGCAAAATTATTGCAGCAGCCAGCGCCGGAAAACCAATGTCAGTTTCGGCTCTAGCGGTTCACGGTGTAATGACTGGGGTTCTTGACAGCACTCATCGCTATCGGATCAATCACATTGACTTAGTATTGCCAGACGGACAGCCGGTCAGGTGGGCGTTAAATTTGCTCTATCGTACGGAATTGCCCGATCGAGTTTGCGGGCCGAATGCGATGTTACAAATCTGCGAACGTGCGGCAGAAGAAGGATTATCTATCTATTTGTACGGCTCTCAAGCTTCTGTACTGGAGGCTTTATCTTACAATCTTTGCCAACGTTTTCCCAAGTTAATTATCGCTGGAACTCAGCCTTCTAAATTTAGGCACGTTTCTGCCCAAGAAAAACAAGAAATTGCGCAGCAAATCCGCAACAGCGGTGCAGCAATTACTTTTGTCGGTTTGGGATGTCCGCGACAAGAAGTCTGGGCTTACGAATACCGGGACGACTTATCAATGCCGTTGATTGCTGTAGGTGCTGCTTACGATTTTCATGCGGGTAATTTGGCTAAAGCTCCTGAGTTTTTATCTAAGATAGGTTTGGAATGGCTGTTTCGGATGATTAAGGAACCCAAGCGCCTTTGGCAGCGCTATGTTTTTTTGAATCCGCTTTATATATGGCTGTTTTTGCTGCAAGCTTTGAAAATCAAACAGTTCGACCCCACAGATGCCACGCCGCCTGTGGAAGAAGTATTGTATGGTTGAAATTTTCAGAGCTGTGGTGAATGGTCAGTTGTCACAAATAAAAAGCCCAAAGCCCAAAGTAGGAATAATAATTAATTATTTTAACTTTCGACTTTAAGCTGGTGATGATTGGAATCTCGAATTAATAGGGTGTTTTCTATGACTTATGTGTTGCTTGTTTTGTAACTACTGTCTAGGTAACAGAAAAAGCGTCAGCCGTCCTTGTTGTATGATTTTGATGGTTTGCTATCGACAGCCAGTGTAGTCGCACCCTAAAGTTATGGTGGCGAGGTTTCTTATTTTGTCAGAGTTGATTTCTGGCCGAGAAGATTGGCTTTTGTATTGATTTATTCCAGGATTGACTGGGATTTCGCCATTGGGTTCAATGCTTCTATTTTGGGAAATTGGCGTGCTAGGATTAGCGGGATTTACCGCTAAGAGCATTAAGACTAAAGAAGGGGAACAGCTCAGCAAAGCCACTAGGTTTTTGTTTGCGATAACTTTCCAGTAGACGTGCAAGATTTTAGTTTAACAGATCGATCGATGGATTGGACGCGATCGCATAAAATTTCACTTTTTATTTGAGATTGCTTATTGGTATTGAAAGTCCGCCTGCGCGGACTTTCAAGTTTCGGGATAAGTCGAGTTTAATTATTTGCCAGCGTAAGCAGCCATCCGTTCTTTGATAAACCGGATATAAAAATGCCTGAAAGTAGACTTAATTACCCGCGGCATACCAAAGTCAATCGGCATCATACTTTCGGGCAACTTCCAATCCAAAACCTTGAGAATTTCCGGCTGCAAAAGCGGAAAATCAATCGCCTCTAAATTCGAGCAAAGTCCCAATCTCATCGCTGCAGCTACAGTCGGAACCGCCACCGGGTCAACATTAATAATTTCAACTAAAGTTCTGTCCAAGGCAAACACATCATCAGAGGCTCCCAAAATTCCCAAAAACTTAGGTTCGCCGCCGCTTGGCCCGTTACCTTCGTGACCAATAATTGCATCCAAAATCGTCAAATTTGGGTTAATTGCCCGGGCAGTTTCTACCAGCATTTCACCGAATCTGGCGCTATCTTTCCCAGCTTCCATGTGCCACCAAGCCTTCATTTTGCCGGGGACGCAGCCAAACAAATTTTTTACCCCCATTGTCACGGTTAATTGAACGTGAGATTTGAGTTTGGGCAAATTTATCACTACATCCGCTTCCATTGCTTCTTTGCAAATTCGCAGATGATTGAAATCTTCGCTGACAGTTTCGTAGCGTTTTCCTTGAAACTCAACTACTGGCAAATTCAGTTCTTCCAACAGCGGCAAATAACCGTTGGCTTTGGCTACACCCATTGCGCTGCCAAAAGCTGGACTATCGCCTAAAAATGGTTTTCCTCCCGCTTCAATTACCATTTTAGCCACGCAGTAAACCAATTCTGGGCGGGTGACGCATTCTTTTGTAGGACGAGAACCTGTCAGGAGATTGGGTTTGAGTAAAACCCGATCGCCCGATTTGACAAAAGCCGAGATTCCGCCCCAGGGTGCGAGCAAACTTTCTAAAGATGTTTGCAAAATTTGGCGATCGTATGAATTGGCGCGAATTAAACTAACAACAGACATAATTATGAATTAATTTGTAATTGGTTATCGATGGGGAATAATCTCAATGTAACGCACGCACGGATCGCCCTGCTTAGGGCGATTCGCGCGCACCTTACCAAGAATAATCTCAATACAAATGAGTCCTAAGTATCCATCGCCAATCTACCAGCAGCAGCCCGCTGCATGGTACTAACTCGCAGCGAGTTAGAGAATACTCCTTGACCTTGCAGTTCAGGGATAGCAGGTTTAACTTCAACTTTCACCAACCGGGCAGTACAGATAAAAACCGTTTGATCGGCTAAATGGAAAGTCAACCAAGGTTGATTTAACAAATGCAGTACTTCGTCTTGGAATTCTTGTGCAGGCATCGGGATAGTAAAGGTTTCCGTGTGACCTTCCACATAATGAAATGTCACTTGAGTTGTGTTCTCTTTATCTTGAGTTAATTTGCCAAAAGAACCTGCGCGCATAAATCTTGCTCCCAAACTTTAGACTATAAAAAAATTCAGAATTAAATGTAAAAGATTGAATTCTGAATTCTTTAACTTTAACCTGTGACAGCCGTTAGGCACAACTCAGAAGGCAGAATGCAGAATTCAATCAATTTCAGCCTTCTAGTTTCTAGCTGATAGCTTCGAGATCCTAAGCGTTAGCAGAAGATGCCGGCATCGCACTCATTTTTTCTAAATCTAGAACTTTTGCCAAGTCTTCTGCACTCATTAAACCCCGTTCTAGCACAATTTGTCGCAAAGATTTGCCCGTTTCTAGGGATTCTTTGGCGACGGCGGCGGCGTTGAGATAGCCAATGTGAGTGTTGAGGGCGGTAACGAGGGCGAGACTACCTTCAGCATAAGCGAGACACCGATCGCCCTTAGCTTCTATTTTTTCCAGGCATTTGGTGCTCAGGGCGCTGATGGTATTGCCTAAAATTTCGATGCTGTGAATGAGATTGTAGGCAATCAGGGGCATCATCACGTTCAATTCTAATTGTCCCGCTTGGGCGGCAAGGGCGATCGCGCTATCGTAACCCATAACTTGAAAACAAACCATCGATGTCATTTCTGCCATCACAGGATTGTATTTTCCCGGCATAATTGACGAACCGGGTTGCACGGGAGGCAGTTGAATTTCTTTCAAACCCGTTTTCGGCCCTGAGTCCATCAAACGCAAGTCGTGGGACATTTTAACGCAATCTTGAGCGAGATTTCGCAGTGCACCGGAGACATTTACAAACGGTGCCATACTCTGCATAGCTGCCATTAAATGCCTTGCTGGTTTCAAGGGGTGGTCGATTAATTCTGAGAGAATATCAGCAACTTTTTGACAGTATTCAGGGTGAGTATTTAAGCCTGTTCCTGCCGCACTTCCCCCCAATCCCAGAGATGTCAAATCATCGGATGCCCTGTCAATTCTCAAGGTATGTTCTCTGAGAATTTGCGCCCAAGCGCCGAAGGTATCGCCGAGTCGAACCGGCACGGCATCTTGCATATGAGTGCGGCCGGATTTTACAATATCTTTGAATTCTTCTGCTTTGTTTTCTAGGGCAACTACGGCATCCGACAAAGCCGGAAAAAGAGTTTTTTCTAACGCCAACAATCCGCCGATACGAATTGCAGTCGGAATCACATCATTTGTCGATTGACCGTAGTTTACATGATCGTTAGGACTGATGCGCTTGTAGTTGCCTTTTTCATCGCCCATAATTTCCAAGGCGCGATTTGAAAGAACTTCATTAACGTTCATGTGGTGAGAAGTTCCGGCGCCGGCTTGGTAGACATCAACTACAAATTGATCGCGCAATTTGCCAGCTAGGATTTCGTCGGCTGCTTCGATAATTGCTTGACTGATGTCTTGGGGAATGCAGCCGAGTTCGCCATTGGCGATCGCCGTAGCTTTTTTAATTAAAACACAAGCATCGACGTATGTTGATAAAGGCTTAATGCCGCTGATCGGAAAATTTTCAATAGCCCTGAGAGTTTGGATGCCGTAATAGACATTAGATGGGATTTGTTTGTCTCCCATCGAGTCGCTTTCGGTGCGGTAGCTGATGGTTTTGTGTTCGCTCATATCGCCTTGTTTGTGATGATTGGGAATGGGGGATTTTTTTTAAACACTGCTGACTGTCACTGCTGTTTTACCGTGCCTGCGGGCCCCGTAAAACAAAAGTCACCATTGTAAATAATTATCTCATACTCCGAGTTAAATCTCAAAGTTCAAATTTTAAATTAAGATTTTTTCCCTAAGTTTGTGCAAGTAGTTGTGTAATTCTGACTTTTTTAGTTTGCCTAATTCTGTACTTTATCAGATAAAATTTTTCTATTGTAAAATAAAACATTAAACCATGCTTAGGGTTTTTGTAACAAAAATTCAAGTTACAAATCTCAGAAAGTTGTTATATTTGGTAGCACAAACAATTTTGCAGCAGGCGAATTGCCAAAAATTATGCCGCGTTACCAAACCATAGATGATGTTCCTACCCTCCAAGAGGCACTCGAAGGAATAATTGTTGAAGATTTAAAAAAGCTGAATGCACTGTTGTCGGGCGATCGTAAATTAACCCGCAAAGCTGACCTGGTTGCTGGGATTAAAGAGCAAATGCAGGGACAAAAACTCAAGCAAGTTTGGGCGCAATTAGACGACCTGCAAAAAGCGGCCGTAGCGGAAGTCATATATGGGTCAGGTGGTGGCTATGATGCCGATGTATTTATGGCGAAATACGGACAACAACCAAACTGGGGAACAAGCGATCGCTATGGATATAACCGAGAACCCTCCCTACTATGCTTGTTCTTCTACGGCGCTGCGATACCCTACGATCTTGAAGAAAAATTGCTGAAGTTTGTGCCAAAACCTCAAGGAATTTCCTTAAATCTGGTTGGCGATGTACTGCCAGAGAATTTTATGGTTCGTGTAGAAAAACATAACTTTCGTACATCTAAAAAAGAGGTATCCGAGTACGAACTTCCCTTGACTATTTTTGAAATGGAACGGCCAGCCCCAAAGGATTTTGAAGCAGTTTTGCGTCTGATTCAGTCGGGCAAAGTTGCCGTTAGCGAGAAAACTGCATTACCAGGTGCCGCAAC
Organism: Microcoleus sp. K4-B3; assembly: GCF_036704615.1. Taxonomy (NCBI): domain Bacteria; kingdom Bacillati; phylum Cyanobacteriota; class Cyanophyceae; order Oscillatoriales; family Microcoleaceae; genus Microcoleus; species Microcoleus sp. K4-B3. The sequence continues at coordinate 58,080 of NZ_JAUBSF010000004.1, read as the reverse complement.
TCTGAAAGCGATCGCCGCTGTATTGCAAGGGGGTGATTTTTATAACGACGAACAGCGCCAAGCTACCTTGGAAAAGGGCGATATATTCTACGAAGTTGGTAACATCAAATCCTTTGCTTGGGCCGCGATCGCCCAAGCGAGCAAATTCGCCGAACAATCGGGCAAAAAGCTAGTTTTGACCAAAGCGGGACAGAAAGCTTTGCAAGAATCACCTGCCAAAGGATTACAGACAGCATGGAAGCGCTGGTTAAAAACAAACACTTTTGATGAATTTCGCCGCATTGATGCGATTAAAGGACAAACAGGCAAGGGGGCGCGCGGCATGACAGCGGCGGCGGGGCGGAGAGAGGCGATCGCCTCAAGGCTAGCAGAATGTCCTGTCGGTAAATGGATTCTGTTTAGCGAATTTAGCAGGTATATGTTGGCAACGGGCAATCGGTTTGAAGTAACCCGCGATCCCGACAATCTCTATATTTCTGAATTTGGGTATGGTAACTTAGGATATTCCGGCAGCCACGATTGGCATATTCTGCAAGAAAGATATATGCGCTGCCTGTTGTTTGAGTATGTTGCTACCCTGGGAATAATTGATGTTGCCTATGCCGATCCGTCCCTCGTACCCAGCGATTTTGACGATCTTTGGGGAACGGACGATTTGAGATTTCTCAGCCGCTACGACGGCTTAATATCTTTTCGCCTGACAGCTTTGGGGGCTTACTGTTTGGGATTGACTCACAATTACACCCCGCCAGCAATTGAGTTCCGTCAAACACTCCGCGTACTGCCCAATTTAGATATTGTTGTAGCAGGAGAAGGCATCGCGACATCAGATGCGATCGTCCTCGATCTCTATGCTAAAAAAGTTTCAGATGTCGTCTGGCAACTCGATCGACAAAAGCTATTTACCGCCATTGAAGCCGGATACCCGCTAGCAGAATTTAAAGAAGTTTTAGAGACAAGAAGTATCGAACCGCTACCCGAAACCGTACAGCAATTTCTGACGGATGTTACAGAACGGTCGAATAGTTTGCAAGATGCAGGAACTGTCAAGTTAATCGAATGTGCTAACCCCCATTTAGCAGTGTTGATTGCCAATGATTCCCGTACCAAAAAATTCTGTCAGCTAGCGGGCGCTAGCACTTTAGCAGTTCCATTATCCCAGGAAACTAAGTTTCGCAACGCCCTGCGGCAGATCGGCTACGTCTTACCCCAGCGGGATAAATAGTAATACCATTTCTCTAAAATCGTGCAACACTCTTCGACCCCCCCTAGCCCCCCCGCTGCATTGCGGGGGGAACAAGAATACTGTTGCATTCTTTTTTAAAATTGGTATAAGATCGTGTCCGGTGGTATCGATCGCACTCGCGCCAGGGTGCAGCAGTCGCATACAAATCCTGAAAATTATTACTCAGATTATCGCCCGACTCCTTCACCGCTACAAGTATCTATAGCAATCCTAAATCATTTGTGAGTTTCTTACTCCCTCCCCTTACCAAGGGGAGGGTTGGGGTGGGGTAAAAAAATTACGACTCCTGCAAGGATTGCTATACAACCAATTAAAATTATCTGCGTTTATCTGCCTTTTATCTGCCTTTTATCTGCGATCGCAACAACCTATGAATTATGTTCCCGAAAATGCTTTGATCGTGCAAAGCGATCGATCGATCTTACTAGAAGTTCACGCTCCCACAGCACAACAGGCGCGAGAAGCGATCGCCCCCTTTGCCGAATTAATCAAAAGTCCCGAACACATCCACACCTATCGCATCACGCCCCTCAGCGTGTGGAATGCGCGGGCGGCGGGAATGCCAGTTGAAGAGGCGATCGCAGCTTTGCGAAAGTATGCCAAGTATGCCATTCCTGAGTCCGTAGCGCAGGAAATTGAACTGTTGGGGGCGCGGTATGGATTAACTGTAATTGAAAGAATCGATGCGCGTCGCCCCGATTTACAACTGCGAATTGCCGATTTGCCCCTAGCGGAATTGCTGGTACGGGACGATCGCGTCAAACCAATGTTGGGCAAGCGCATCTCGGATCTTTGCTTTCAAGTCGATGCCGGGAATCGCGGCGTACTCAAGCAAGCTTTACTAGCGGTAGGCTATCCGGCAGAAGATTTGGCTGGATATGTTGAGGGTGCCGAATTAGGGATTTCTTTGCGCGATCGTACTTTAGGGGACTTGGCATTTAAGTTGCGTGCTTATCAACAAGAAGCAGCAGAGGCATTCTATCAGGACGGGGAGGTAAAAGGTGGAAGTGGGACGATCGTCCTACCGTGCGGGGCTGGTAAAACCATAGTCGGGATGTTAGCGATGAGTTTGGTAAAGCAAAAGACACTCATCCTCACCAGCAGTTTGACTTCAGTGCACCAGTGGCGCAGGGAAATATTAGACAAAACGAGCTTAACTGAGGATGCGATCGCTGAGTACAGCAGTGTCACCAAACAGACGGCTGCTGTCACCCTATCGACTTACCAAATGCTAAGTTATCGATCGAATAAAGATGATGAATTCCCGCATTTCGAGTTGTTTAATGCGGAATCGTGGGGACTGATTATTTATGATGAAGTCCATCTATTACCTGCACCGATATTTCGGATTACTGCTGAATTACAAGCACGACGCAGGTTAGGTTTAACTGCGACATTGATTCGCGAAGACGGGAAAGAAGGCGATGTATTCACGTTGATTGGGCCCAAGCGTTATGACGTACCTTGGCGCGAATTGGAAGGACAGGGATTTATTGCCACTGCCAATTGTACCGAAATCCGCGTCGCCCAAAATGAGGCGCAAAAAATGGCCTATGCCCTAGCGCCCCGCCGCCAACAGTTTCGCATTGCTGCTGAAAATCCGGGTAAGTTGGATATGGTACAAAGTTTATTGCAAAAAGAGGCGGGACATCGCATTTTAATCATCGGTGAATTTCTGGAACAGTTAGATGCGATCGCCAAAATTACCGAATTGCCTCTGATTACGGGGAAGACAAAACAGGCAGATCGCGATCGGTTATACGAAGCATTCCGTCACAAAGAGATTCCGGGATTAATTCTATCTCGCGTGGGCAATTTTGCCGTCGATTTACCCGATGCCGATGTGTTGATTCAAGTATCGGGAAAGTATGGTTCTCGCCAAGAAGAAGCGCAGCGCCTCGGACGAATTCTCCGCCCCAAACCCGACGGACACAATGCCAGCTTTTATACATTAGTATCGCTACAAACTTGCGAGGAAGATTTTGCCCGACACCGCCAACTATTCCTCACCGAACAGGGCTACAACTATCGCATAGAGGTTCAAAAAGATGTTTAGTCAGCGTTGCATAATAGACCTCGTACAATATTAACGCGCTTGTAAGTACCTTTTTCATCGCCCATAATTTCTAAAGCGCGATTTGAAAGAACTTCATTAACATTCATCTGGTGAGAAGTTCCGGCCCCGGCTTGGTAGACATCAACTACAAATTGCTCCCGCAATTTGCCAGCTATGATTTCATCTGCTGCTTGCACAATTGCTTGACTGATGTCTTCTGGAATGCAGCCAAATTTGCCATTGGCGATCGCCGTGGCTTTCTTAATTAAAAGACAAGCATCAACGTAAGTTGATAAAGGCTTAATGCCGCCGCTCGGGAAAATTTCAATAGCCCTTAGAGTTTGGATGCCATAATAGACATTAGATGGGATTTATTTGTCTCCCATCGAGTCGCTTTCAGTGCGGTAGGTTGCGGTTGATTTTTAGGTCAGATTAGGGAGTTGGTGATAATATCAAATTATCGCACGTTTAGAGGTAGTTTCATTGACGGATGAGGTTGAGAGAGAGGAGTTAATCGCCCAACTGCAGGCCACTGGAGTTAAGCATAACCCAGATGACATTCTGGGGATTGCCAGATTGTCGGATGGTAAAATTGTTTTTTTGGAGATTGGTAATGATCGTTCTGGGTGGCAACACATTCGCAAGGATCACGCTAATGACTTTGCCAACAGGGGAATTCCCGAAGACATGATTATTGATGCTATAATGAGTGCTGTCACTAGCGGCATAATTATAGGAAATCAAGGGACTAAGCGTAAGCGAGATGTCTATGAAAGTGAGTTCAACGGTGCAGTTCAATACATTTCAATAAGTGTCGGTGAGAATGGCTATATTGTCGGGGCTAACCCTACCAGAAAAGATATAATCCAGCGTTTACTTCGGGAGAGACAGTAATGGTGCAAAGAATTAAGCTGATGGCTGATTTTGATTGTTATCCGCTGTGGGATATGGATGATGGTGGCGATATCGCTCCCACAGAATTACCGCTGAGTGAAGCCACAATTGAACGTTTACTCAATTGGCAAAAGATTTATGATGGAATTATTGACTGGAATGATCCGGCTTCGGCTGGTTTTGCCACTATTAAGGAAGAGAGAGCTTTTGAAAGAAAAGGGATTAGTTTGTGGTGTCAACTTAAAAGAGAACTTGGAGATGATTACCAGGTTTTTTATAAGAGTCAATTGCACCAGCGGGTTCTAAATCCCTATGAATCGCGGTTAGGCAATTATTTAGATGCCCTTCTGCGAACGTCAGAATTGCCACAATTTATCCAAAAACGGAGGAGCAGTTTGGCAGAAAAAGAAGTTTCCAAAAAGCAATTTATTGCTCCCATAACGGTTGCTGTTACTAGAGGCAAAAGCATTGAAGCTCAAGGAAAAAGCAGAAGCGTCGATAAAGTTAAATTCAATGATGCGCTCTATTTCTATCAAGCAAGCGATCATCCCCCACACATTGTGCGTGCTAATCGCACAGCTAGAAAATTAATCCGTGATTTAGCCACGATAGAGAGTGATCAAAAAAAAGATTGAGTTGGTTACATTCCTCCTCCCAAACGACAAGTTGCTACACTATTAATAACTGCATCCTCACGCACATTTATGTTCGCAAATGTCCTCCTCGCTATCGCTCCCTACATCTCGGAAGTCCTCTCACCCATTGCCAGAAATATTGGCTACAAACTAGGAGAAGCCTTCGGCAATAACTCTCAAAAGTACCGAGATATCCTGATTCCCGCTCCCAATAACTCATCTGATTCGACTGAGATAGAGCGAGCAAAACAGCGTTATTCTCAAGAAATGCTGGAATACGCGAAAGCCAAAGATACCAGAGATAGGGAATTGTTAAAGCTAACAGTAGCACAAACAGCTCGCCGCCTTGAGTTGCAGGAACAGGAACAGCGAGACAGACTGAAGTTGGCAGCCTTGCAGCGGGATTTGATGCGGGAATTGCAAGCAAAGGATATTCAGGTCAAGCTGGCTGAAATTCAAACGATTTGGGATAAAGATACTTGGTTTTCTAAGTTGAATCGAGAGGAAACTAAGCAGATTTTACTTCAGCAGCAACACCGCCTCTTAATCTTACTATCACCGCCCAAAATTAGCAAGCGATGCCCGGAAACCTTCTGTGAAGATTTGCCAATTGAGATGAGAAGTGTGGGAGATTTTCTCAGACAGCATTATCCTCAACAGGATGTCTTACGCCCAGTTAAGTTTTATAGCGACTATTTCACAGAGTCGATTGGTGATATTGATGTGGAACGCTTGCAGCGAATTTTATCTCCGGTTCCTACTACAATTTTATATAGCGATATCAGCGACTATGCCGTAACTTTTCGCGTCGGCTTTTGGGGATTTATCAATAATCAGGAAGTCTCCCTGTTTTCTACCAAAGTTTTTGACTGGGAAGAGGCAAAAGATGCACTTTTAGCATCTGGAGTAAGTGAGAAAAAAGCCCTCCGCATGATTCGGCAGTTGATTGTGGCAATTCACAAGTTACTGGCGGGATTTTTAGCAGATTTGTATTATCTCAATATTGACCCCTGCTATGAACCTCAGTTGTTTAATTTAAGGGATGAATTGGCTGAAGATGGATTAGCAGAAGAGTGGGTAAAACCTTATTTTGATATTCTTCAGGATATTCAGCGGCGACAGCGAGAACAGTATGAAGAGGAGTTGAAAAAGCTGATTGAGCAAGTAGAGGCTGAACGTCAATCTCAAGAGGCTGCCAAAGCTGAAGCCCAACGCCAACAACAAATAAAAGAATCTGCCAAAGCTGAAGCCCAACGCCAACAACCAATAGAAGAAGCTGCCAAAGCTGAAGCCCAACGCCAACAACCAATAGAAGAAAAAATCCTTAGAAAAACTCACTCTTTCAAATGTGTCAAAACTAATCGCGTAGGTCAGTCATCTGTTGATTGCGTAGTTATTAGTCCAGATGGCAAGACCTTTGCTAGTAACAGCAGTGGAAATTGCAGCAAACTTTGGAATCTCCATACAGGAGAGCTGATTCGTAATTTCTCAGGGCATTCAGGTGCGGTTTATTGCGTTGCCATTAGCCCTAATAGCAAATTTTTAGCCACTGGAAGTTATGACAAACAAATTAAGCTGTGGAATCTGGAAACTGGACAAGAAATTAGCACTCTCAAGGGTCACTCACGTTTAACTCGGTCTCTTGCTTTTAGTCCAGACGGAGAAACTCTTGTTAGTGGGAGTAATGATAACACTATCAAAATCTGGGAGGTAAAAAATAGGCGAGAAATTCGCACTTTTACAGGGCATTTAAATTTGGTTTGTTCTGTCGCTATTAGCCCTGATGGACAAACTCTAGCTAGTGGTAGTTGGGACAATACTATCAAACTGTGGAATCTGAAAACCGGACAGAATATTTGCACTCTTAGAGGGCACTCAAAGCCAGCTTTTTCTGTTGCGATTAGCTCGGATGGACAAACTCTTGTTAGTGGCAGCTATGACCATACAATCCAAATATGGAATCTGAAAACACAAGAGAAAATTCGCACTCTCAGAGGACATTCAGAATTAGTTTTGTCTGTAGCTATTAGTGCCTATGGAAAAATTATTGCGAGTGGAAGTAATGACAATACTATCAAGCTTTGGAATCTGAAAACAGGAGAGGAAATTCACACTCTCACTGGACATTCAGCCAGGGTTAATTCTGTCTGTTTTAGCCCGGATGGAAACACTCTGGTTAGTGGCAGTAATGATGAGAGTATCAAGATTTGGCGGTGTGATGGGTGAAGTAACAGGGAAAGATGACAATTATGGCGCGATTGGCAAACAGGGAACTACCAAACTTGACTGCATGAGAAATAAACCGATAAACGCTTAGGAAAGGTAATTGAAATGTCAGAAACAATTAATTTTGAGCAAGCACTGTTAGAGAATTTGCGACAGTTGCCAACTGATAAACAACAAGAATTGCTCGAATTTGCACAATTCCTGGTGCAAAAAACGGAACAGAAACAGCACTTATCCAGCGAAAGTTCTGAGTCTAACAGTTCGTCAACAACCGAACCTAGTCTCAAGCTATCACTTAGAGAAATTGCTACCCTGCCAATAGCAGAACGCCATAAAATACTAGCACCATTTATACCTGCTACAGCCGAAGATTTTTTGACATATCCTGAATTAACTGAGTTTTCGGCACTCGATGGCGAAGACTGGGAGACTGAGTATGACTGCTAACCCAAAACGAGGAGAGGTTTGGCTGGTACAACTCGATCCCACGCGAGGACAAGAAATTCAGAAAACACGTCCTGCGGTTGTGATTAGTTCGGAAATGTTTAGTTCTATCCCCATGCGGATTATAATTCCTGTGGCTACATGGCAACCTAAATTTCAAAATCGCCCTTTCATGATTCTCATTCAGCGAACTGAAGAAAACTGTTTAGACGCAGACTCAGCAGGCAATGTTTTGCAAGTTCGGAGTGTAACTACTGAGCGATTTGTCAGATGTATCGGAAAAGTTTCTGAAACGGTTGTGCAAGAATTAGTGATAGGCTTAATTATCTGTGTTGATTATCGTCCATAAAATCAGGAATGTCGATCGCCCGAATTAGCTTTCTGAACATAAAACACACAAGAGGGTAGTCAGTAGGTTGGCTGGCACTGGATTCAGGTTAACAGTGGCAAACCATCATCTAGTGGCGTTTCCTCTCTCAACCCAAACCTACCAAACCTACCAAACTATCAGCCGCCTTCCATCTTCAAAATTTACTATTCCGCAGGATGTTGATTGATTCCCACCGATCTGATTTTCTTTGTGACACAATAGATTTTAGTATCGATCTATGTGAGGATTGTTCATGGCTCGTTTTAATCAAATCCTTGTCCTTAGCGCCATCAGCCTTCTAGCTTTGGCTGGTTGCGACAGCGCTAAAGAAGCTTCCACTCCGCCAACTTCACCCGCCCCGGTTCCTGCTGCTACTGCTGTAAAAACTGAGAAAGCAGCATCCCAGGGAAACTATGCAGAATTGAGTGGTGTGGTTTCCAGTACCAAAGCAGCAGTTCAGGCTGGAAACTTTGCCAAAGCCAAAACGGAATTTGGCACATTCGAGAATTCTTGGAAGAAGGTTGAAGACGGCATCAAAGCTAAAGCTCCCAAAAGCTACGATGCAGTTGAAGAAACCGCCGAAAAAGTGACGGATGAACTCAAAAAGTCTCAGCCAACTAAAGACAAAGTAATTGCTGAATTGCAGTTGCTGGAAACGACGATTAATAGCATTCCCAAGTCTTAAAATTAAGTAGTGAGTGCCTGTTTCTAGTTAGAGTTTCGCAATTACTCAGAAACAAGCACTCAACGCTCGCTTCTTATATAACCTCAGTATTCCCAAACTTTCAACCACTATGAAGAGAGTATTTCGCAAGTACCACCGCATTCTAGGCCTTATTGTTGCTTTGCCGATCGCGCTGACTGTCGTGACTGGAATGGTCATAACTATTGTCCGAGAGTGGCCGCTCGGTATTGAAATTTCATCGAGATTTTTGTTAAAAATTCATACAGGTGAAATCTTTCACCTGCAAGCAATTTACCCGATTTTAAACGGCTTGGGAATGATAGGTTTGCTAGTGACTGGTTTAAGTATGTCGGGTGTGTTTGGCCGGAAAAAGCAGCCGAGTTCCAATGATTAAAATCAAATAGGTGAGGAACTGTGGTCGGTTATATTGTTGGACTGGCTAGAATTAAGAACGCTCTCACCTTTGAGAGTCGTGATAATATATGTAGGTAACGCAGAAATCTAACAAAGCTGAAGGGTGAAAATCCAATGAAACCCACTATTAATATCGAACAAACCGTGTCAGAAAATTTGCGGCTTCTGTCGAGAGAAAAACAAGAGGAAGTGCTCGATTTTGTGCAATTCCTCTTGTACAAAGCACAACCGACAAACCAGTTTAGCCTAAGTTCAGAATCTCGCCCTTCGCCAACAGAAACACCGCCTCTCCAGCGCTCCCTACTAGACGGCGAAGACTATTTAATTGACCCAGCTACTACTCGCAGCCACGACGCTTTTTTGAAAGGTTACGCACCCGAAGACGAAGGACTTTATGACGACTATTGAACCTGGTGATTTTTGGGTGGCAAATATTCCTTTTACAAACGGCGCAGACTCTAAAAAACGCCCCATACTTTTGCTGTGGTTGGATGGCGAGGATGTTGTAGCAGCCGCCGTCACCTCTGCCAAACCCCGCAGCCAAACTGATGTATTTCTTAATGATTGGTCTGCCAGCGGTTTGCGCGTTGCTTCAACAGTACGCTTGTCTAGATTAGATTGTCTGGAAAAGTCTTTATTGCTAAAGAAAATCGGGCAAATTTCTCAACCAGATGCAACAGCAGTGAAACAAGTCTGGGATTTGTACGTTAAGCCTCAATTCTAATGATAGTTCGATCGCCCTCAACTCCCCAACTCGCCTCAACTCCCCCCTCCCATGCCCCAACCCCGCACAATACTTAATAAAAACTTTACAAAACTTACCCGATCGCCCAACATGGGTTAGAGTTATCCTAGAAAATCCAGCAATCCTGCAAAGCGTCAACCTTCTCGTCACTTATCCAGTGGTTCGATGACTCAAACCCAAAGCACTAAAACCGCCACCCCAACTGCCATTTATTCCTTGACAATTGCTCCCGCCTGTGTATTGCGGGGTCGATCGGCGATCGCACAAGCCGGAGATGCGATCGCCCGTTTCGGAAAGCGCCCGCTAATCGTCGGCGGCAGCAACTCCCTCGCCGCCGCCCAACCCTACCTGCAACCAATCCTCGAACAGCAGCAGTTAAAATCCGCCGAAACAGCATACGGCAAGGATTGCAGCGAAATCAGCCTCGAAACCCTCCGCGAAGCAGCCCAAACCCATCAAGCCGACTTCATCATCGGAGTTGGTGGCGGCAAAGCCTTAGACGCAGCCAAACTCGTCGCCCATCAGTGCAAAATCCCGATCGTCACAATACCCACATCAGCAGCCACCTGTGCGGCTTGGACAGCCCTTTCTAACATTTATTCAGAACAAGGTGCATTCCAATACGATGTCACATTAGCCAGATGTCCCGATTTATTAATACTCGACTACGGCTTAATTCAAACCGCACCGCAGCGGACATTAGTAGCAGGAATTGGAGATGCGATCGCCAAATGGTACGAAGCATCAGTCAGCAGCGGACACTCCGAACAAACCCTGATAATTTCGGCCGTCCAACAAGCTAGAATACTGCGCGATATTTTATTCCAAAAATCAGCCGCAGCCCTCAAAGAACCCGGTAGCGAAACCTGGCAAGAAGTCACAGATGCAGCCGTATTGCTAGCAGGAGTAATCGGCGGAATTGGCGGCGCTCAATGTCGCACCGTCGCCGCCCACGCCGTCCACAACGGCCTAACTCATTTATTAGCAAGTCACGGCACATTGCACGGCGAAAAAGTTGCTTACGGCATTTTAGTACAACTGCGACTAGAAGAAATGCTGCAAAACAATCAACTCGCCGCCACCGCCAGACAGCAACTGCTAAAATTCTACGCCGAGATTGGATTGCCCCAAACTTTAGACAACCTCGGACTCGGAGACATTACCATCACAGAATTGCAGCGCGCCGCCGACATAGCCTGCAATCCTAATTCCGACATCCACAGACTGCCTTTTAAAGTTGTTCCCCAACAATTAATGGCAGCGATGGTTTCTACCACCGCACCTGTGGGAGAATTAAAGATTAAGAATTAAAACAGTTTGTAGTAAGGACTAAAGTCCTGAAAAGGCTGTGCTAGCAAGGACGAAAGTCCTTACTACAAACCAGGAAAACTGACAACTGACAAAAAATAAATGACCTTGGATTGGATTAGCCCTGCTGACAGGTTGCAAAAACTACCGCCCTACGTATTTGCCCGTCTCGACGAACTCAAAGCCCGCGCCCGCGAACAAGGACTCGATTTAATAGACTTAGGAATGGGAAACCCCGACGGTGCCACTCCTCAACCAGTAGTAGAAGCCGCCGTCGCAGCCATCCAAAATCCTGCCAATCACGGCTATCCACCCTTTGAAGGAACTGCCAGTTTCCGCCGTACTATTACTAAATGGTACAGCCGCCGCTACAACGTTGAACTCGATCCAGAAAGCGAAGCATTGCCTCTGTTGGGTTCTAAAGAAGGTCTAGCACATTTTGCGATCGCCTACATAAATCCCGGCGACTTAATATTAGTACCAAGTCCTGCTTATCCCGTATTATTTCGCGGCCCGATTATCGCTGGTGCAAAAGTTCACAACATCATCCTCAAACCAGAAAACGACTGGGTAATTGACTTAGCCGACATTCCCGACAGCGTAGCCGAACAAGCCAAAATACTCTACTTTAATTATCCCAGTAATCCGACTGGAGCAACAGCACCCCGCGAATTTTACAAAGATATTGTTGCTTTCGCACACAAACATCAAATTTTGCTGGTTCACGACTTGTGTTATGCGGAATTAGCCTTTGACGGCTATCAACCGACAAGTTTATTAGAAATTCCCGGCGGGAAAGAAATCGGTGTTGAATTTCACACCATGTCCAAAACTTACAATATGGCCGGCTGGCGTGTCGGTTTTGTAGTAGGAAATAGCAAGATTATTCAAGGTTTGCGGACATTAAAAACTAACCTAGATTACGGTATATTTTCCGCATTGCAAACAGCAGCGGAAACAGCACTGCAATTGCCCGATAGTTACTTGCACGAAGTGCAGAATCGTTACAGGACTCGCCGGGATTTCATGGTGGAAGGATTGGCAGAATTAGGGTGGAATATTCCTAAACCTCTGGCTGCAATGTATCTTTGGGTTCCCTGCACTCCGGGCATGAGTTCGACTGATTTTGCCCTGAATGTTTTGCAGCAAACGGGTGTTGTTGTGACTCCTGGCAATGCTTTTGGGCCGGGCGGCGAAGGATATGTGAGAATTAGTTTAATTGCAGATTGCGATCGACTGGGAGAAGCATTGCGGCGCTTGAAACAAGCAAATATTCGATATTAGTTATTGGGCATGGGGCATGGGGCATAGGGCATGGGAATTGGGCATTGACTTTCAAGTACAATCTTGACGCAATTGACTAATTAATTAAATTCAACCTATCCTCATAACCCAGCATTATCTTCTGCAAGGTGTTCTGCAACTTCTGAAATTCTGAATCATTTACAGAAAAAGCAATTCTTGCCTCATCGCAATTTGTATGAGGATTGGGTCTTGAACGATCGAAATGAACAATTAAGCGTTCGCGGTTTAAAGTAACTTCTTTAATTCCTCCATATTCTCCCCAAGACTGATCGTCTATCTCCCAGTAGACACTCTTTAGGTTAGGAAGAGCATCTTCTTGATGAAATTCATGTCTTTGCATAACAAAATAATGTTCGTTATCCTCCCCGGACGAAAAACCAATATAAAATGACTCTTGAATTCCCACAAGTTGTGCAAAAAGTTCAAACACCATCATAAACTTAATCCACTTGTTTTGGTGAGCTATTTTAACCGGAACTTCCCCTTCTACGCTCTTAACTTTTCTCTGAAACCATTTATAGCGGTTCTCAAGAAAGTGAAGTAAGTAGGCTGCGTCCCATGCCCTATTGGTGTCAACTTAACATCAAACCGATAGTCCGGCAGGGGTTTAAACCCCTGCCTCAAAGCTAAAGTCCTCTCAAAGAGGACTGAAGAACTCATTAGTCCTCTTTGAGAGGACTTTAGCTATTAGACAGGGAATTCATTCCCTGGCGGACTGACGGGTGGGCGGGAGGACTGGTGGACCAAAAGCTTCAGTTGACACCAATGCCCATGCCCCATGCCCTATCCCAATTCCCAATAACTACGCTTTTTTTATTTCATTAGTAATCCAGTCAAAAGTTTGCATAACTTGCTTGAGGGCCGATTCATCTTGCAAAGTAAACAAAGCTAGACTCGGCGACCTTCTCTCGCCCGGTTCTATAGGTAGCGACAGACCGATCGAACTCAGCTTGCTTCTCAATTCCAGCCAATTTTCTTCCGCATTAAACGGCGGCCCGGAACCGTAATTGTCAGCAGAAATCTCCATTCTGCCAGCAATATCTACAGTGAATAGCTGATAGGGTTTTCTTCCCCTTTGAGGCAATTGAGCGGCGAAACCGCCGTAAGCGTCCCCCGTTCCCCAGTGGATTTGAACTTCGGGTTCTTGACTTTTTGCCCAAAGGTAAATTGCTTTTGCCATTTGCGCCTCGTCCGCGCCCCGTCTAGCTTTGATTTCCGCAAAAAATGAAGATTCATCCCAGCGCCGTCTTTCGCGTGTTGCGCTGGATTTTTTCTGCTGTGCTTCCGCTGTCTGACCGATCACTCTAGGAACCAAAGTTTTGAGGCCATCTTCACTTACATACTGCTTAATTTCCAGGGCCAAAACTTCAACCGGGTCCATTTGTTCGTTGAGAAATTCCACAACTCGGCGCATTTCAGCGGAAATCTCGTCAGCTACAAACACTAAGCGAACTTTACCCGCTTGCAAATTAGTTTTAACCTTCTGCCAAAATCTGTCTTCATTAGCATCTGCACCGAGAAACTCTTCAAAAATCTGTTCTGGATCGCGACCCCGATCGCGACAATTAGCTTCAAACAGAGCAATAATTGAATCGATGGGCCAGTAAACCAACGCATTAGCAGCATAGTCGATCGACTGACCCAAAACTTTTTGCCGCAGTTCGGCATTAGGAGTTCGCCGGACATCCACCAAAGTAGGAACGGCATTTTGGTCGAGAAACAAATGATCCAGCGACCACTGCACCGCTGTTTCCTCATCGCTGGGTGCAGCTTCCCGCGAAATTAACAGCCACCTCCGCGCCGTAGCCCGATCGATTTGGTCTCCCGCGATCAAATTAGGATAAGTTACTAGCAAGTCTTGTAACTGGTCTTCCGAGTCGTAGGGCTGTTCCATCATTTCTACCAGCCTGTCGTCGTCCTGAATCAGATAAATACCTCCAGCCATGCAAGCCCACCTACTTAATTTTAGATTTTAGATTTTAGATTTTAGATTTTAGATTTCAGGCTTAGTTATTAGTCTTCAGTCTTCAGTCCGCAGCCAATAAATTCTGAAGGCGGAAGGCATTGCCCAGAATGCAATAAAAATTTTGAATTCAATAATTTTTATTGTTTGTTAATTCAACAAAAAAATCCTTCTGACTAATGACTGATGACTAATAACTGATGACTGATGACTAATGACTAATACAACCAGTAAATACTCGCTGTGCCGGCCCGGTCATGTAAATCCGCCCAGAAACTTCTGCCCATTCGATTTCCAAAACGCCGCCGGGGAGTTCAACCGCAGTTGCCCGATCGCACTTCCCTACCAACACCCCAGCTACCACAGCAGCACAAGCACCAGTCCCACAAGCTAGAGTAACACCCGCGCCTCTTTCCCACACCCGCATTTTTACATAGTCCGAACGTATCACTTGAATAAATTCCGTATTGGTACGCTGCGGGAAGGCTTTGTTGTGCTCGAATTGAGGCCCGACAGTTTCTAAAGCAACAGCCGAAACATCCTCTACAAAAGTAATGCAGTGAGGATTGCCCATGCTGACGCAGGTAACAGACCAAGATTTATCAGCAACTTCGATCGGCACATCAATAACTTTGGCATCCGGTGCAGCCAAAGTTGTCGGAATTTCCGCAGCCAGCAGCCGGGGAACCCCCATATCCACCTTCACCTGACCGTCCGATCGCAATTCGGTGATAATAACGCCCGCACCGGTGTGAATCCGGTACTCAGTCTTAGATTCACTCCCCCCCTTAACAACGGAGGGGTCAATTTCTTTCGATTCACTCCCCCCCTTAGCAAGGGGGGGTTGGGGGGGGTGAATTTCAGACCCTTCCAAATCGGCGATAAACTTAGCCAAACAGCGAATCCCGTTGCCGCACATTTCTGGTTCCGAACCGTCGGAGTTAAAAATCCGCATCGTATAGTCAGTGTCGTTTTGACCCGGAAGAGCAAATATCACACCGTCTGCGCCAATCCCGAAATGTCGATCGCACAACTCCACAGCTTGTTCTGGCGTGATCACTGGTTCTGACGAGTGGCGGTTGTCAATCAGAATAAAATCATTTCCCAGTCCGTGATACTTCGCAAACTCGATCGGCATAAAAACAAACCTCTTTTGGTTAAAACTGATTAGATAATTTGATCGCCAAATTACCCATTTCCCAGTATTATAAAACTTTCTGCAATTTATAGTCCTTTCTCGTCAAATATCAACAAATATAATTTTTATAACTCTACAGGGATATCTAATTAATGCTGATGTCAATGGCTCAATGAATATCGGTAGAAAAGTAACTGCCAATGGGTTTCTCCCTCATCGGGTACAGGCACTTGTAATTGCGACAGTAAGGGTTAAACGATATAAACAGAAGAATATGGTTTAAGGTAATATTTGACTATATTTTTCTGAACTATGTCTGAATTTGAGACCGGATTGCCCAGCGTTCGCTTAATACAAAGCTACATCAAAGACAAACAACAGGTGGAGATCAAACTCCTGACCGGCGACTTAGTAGCTGGCAGAATTTTTTGGCAGGATAATAGCTGCATTTGCCTCCTCGATCCATCAGAAACACAAATTCTGATCTCGCGGCCAGCAATTGCTTATCTCAAACCCAACGGCTGAGAGTGGGGAATGGGGCATGGGGCATGGGGCATGGGGCATTGTTGACTGTTGACTGTTGACTGTTGACTGTTCGCTGGAAAGCTCACCACAGTCAACTGCCAACTGCCAACTGCCAACTGCCAACTGCCCGCTGACTAATCGCTAAACAGCTTTTCGCTGACTTGGGCGGCGACAAAAGGCAGCTTTAAAGCAGGTTGCGGCACCGGCGGTGAGGCCGTCCGCTGCATCAAGCCGAGCTCGTAGAAGCCGCCGCACAGCAGCAAACGATCGCCTTCTTGCAAATTGCTAGTTCCGTCGGGCCAGCGAGTAAATTTCCCTTCCCGGCGGATCGCCCGCACCTGCACCCCGTACTGGCCCAGCAAATCTACCTCTGATAGTTTTTTGCCCGCCCAAGGGCTGTTTGCTGGCAGCCTCAGCCACTGGCAAGAACTGTCGCCCTGCGGCACTGCAACTTCCCCCTTCGCCAGCAACTCAAAACTGATGAGTTCTTCCGGTTCTCCCACTACAAAAAGCCGATCGCCCGACTGCAAAGCAGTCTTGCCGTTGGGATAATCAATTTCCTCGCCATCTTTGCGGACGATCGCCATTACGCTGACCCCTGTCAACTGCCGCAAGTTAGTTTCTTCCAGAGTCATGCTGGCGATGGGAGAACCCGACGGCAAGTTGTACCACTCGCTGTTCATATCTCGAACCGCCACTTTCAAATCCCGCGAAACCGCCAAAGGTTCGCGCGGTGGCCGCAATTCCAGATAGCGGCTGCTGCGAATTTGCTGCACTTCCCGCGCGATCGCGGTTGCCGAGATCCCGATGCCAGCCAGCAAGTGGGCAGACAGTTCTAAACTCGCCTCAAACTCCGGCTGCACGACTTCCCAGGCCCCCAGTTGGTAAAGCAGTTCGATGTCTTTATCTTGGTTAGCGCGCACCACAATATCCAAATCCGGGACTAATTCTAAAGCCCGCTTCAGACACAAGCGAGTGCTCATGGGATCGGGAAGGGCGATCGCCATTGCTTTTGCCCGTTCCACCCGGGCCGCTTCCAATACGTGCCAACTGGCAGCATTCCCGTAAATGTAAGGAATTCCTTGCATTCTGCAGTCTTGAATTCTACTTTCTGACTCGTCGATCACCACAACTGAACAGTTGCGGCTTTGCAGCATTTTGACTAAAATTCTGCCGACTCGCCCGTAGCCGCAAACCACAACATAATTTTGTTCCGGCAAAGTTTCAGCTATTGCCACAGGTTGAGATGTTTCGTCAAAATAGCGCTGCAAAGGCCCGAATTTTTCCGCCCATTTCAATAACTGCGGCACGCTTCTCAACACAAACGGAGTCAGCACGAGGGTGACGGCTGTCGTTCCTAAAATTAATAGATAAACGTTCCGCGAAACCAGCCCCATAGCTTGGCCGGCACTAGCTAGTACAAAGGAGAATTCTCCTATTTGAGCTAAGCCCAAACCTGCGATCAATGCTGTTTTTAGCGGATAGCCAAATAGTCGGACGATCGGCGTTATAATCAAGAATTTGCCGACAAATACTATAAATACCAGTCCCAGAATTACTTCTAGATGGTTCCACAGAAACACCGGGTCAATTAACATTCCGATGGTGACAAAAAATAAGGATGCAAAAATATCTCGCAAAGGCTCGACATAAGTTAGAGTTTGGTCGGCATATTCCACCTCCGAAATCATTAAACCCGCCACAAATGCGCCCATCTCGATCGAAAAACCCAAATATTCTGTAAGCAGCGCAATCCCTAAAGCCAAAACCACAACTCCCAGCAAAAACAGTTCCCGACTTTCTGTTTTCGCGAGGTAGCGCAGCAACTGCGGTACCATCCAAATGCCAGCGACTACAGCACCGGCAGCAAATAACCCGATTCGCAGCAGGGCCCACGCTACCGTCATGCCGATCGCTTCTGCTGGCTGGTTGAGTGCCGGCAAAACTGCTAGCATTAGCCCCAAAGCCAAATCTTGAACTACTAATATTCCCAGCATGACTTGACCGTGGGAAGTACCGCCTTCATTGCGCTCCATCAAGCACTTGAGTACAACTGCGGTCGAGGAAAGCGACAGAATCGCTCCTAAAAACACGCCTTGAGCAGGCGATTCTACCCACCCTACAGCCAAGGAAATTGCAGTAGTAATGGCGATCGTCAGCACAATTTGCAAGCCCCCCCCGCCCAAACTAATGGCTTTAACTTTCTGGAGTTCGGCGAAAGAAAATTCCACTCCCAAGGCAAATAACAGAAAAGCAACCCCGAATTCAGCCAGGGTGTCTACCTGAATTAATTCTTTAATCAGCCCCAAACCGGCCGGCCCAACTACGATCCCTCCTAGGAGATAGCCGAGAATTACCGGCTGTCGCAACAGCGATGCAAAGAGTCCTCCTGCTGCGGCAGCAGCGAGAACTAGAACTAAGTCAACGATCAGTCGGAAGTCTTCTTGCACAACTTTATGAAAAAAGTATAAAGTTATATTATAGTGTCTAATGTGTTGACTATGTTTAGTTAGTTGACTGTAGTTGGTGAGCCAGGGCAACTGCAACTATATAACCCGGTATTTTTTGATACCCAAGAGTTTCTCTCCTCACAAAAAGCTTAACCTCTTGCAAGTTGATGATCGAGGCATTGGGGCTTGATTGGGGGTAATTTTTCACCTCAACCCGATGAGGGTGGATAGATTAAATCAAGTTACTTTTTTAAATTTATTTCAGGCGGGGTGGAGTGATTTTAATTACCTTTTTGTAGTGAGTGGTTTGATCACGGTGTACGTTCACAGATCGGCGATCGGTAAAAAGAATTAGTTAAAATATTTTTTATTTATTCAGGCCCTGCTTGCGGATTTACCCGATATACTGGATAATTACTAAAGCACTTGTGTGTTTTAGTCTAGTAATCCCCGGTTTTGCTAACAATAAAGATTTAGGTTTTAGACAAGTAATTTTGTCGTTTCTCTTGATACCTCAAAATGACAAGTCCATTCGGGATGTAGGTTGGACAAAGCTGCCGTCGCACCTGTAAAGACTGCGCTAGAGGCGATCGAGTCCCTAACTGTAGGACACCCATATTTCCTCGGTCACGAACTGAGTATTGCCGATTTCTACGTAATTCGGGTCTTCACCTACCTATCGCAAACCCCAGAGTACGAAGCAACGATCGCTCAAACTCCGAAACTGCCGACTTGGTGGAATGAAGTCAGTCAACTTTCCAGCGTCAAGAAAGTCTGTGCTTGACATCTTTAGCATTTTATAAATCACGGGTTTACAACCATGTCCCATTTATTTGAGCCATTCGATCAACGTGGCGTTAGTTTCCGAAATCGCATTGCAGTTTCTCCCATGTGTCAATATTCCAGTGTTGATGGGTTCGCGAATGATTGGCATCTGGTTCATCTCGTCAGTCGAGCCGTAGGAGGGGCGGGGCTGGTGATGACTGAAGCAGCAGCAGTCGAGCCTGAAGGACGAATTACGCCACAAGATTTGGGAATCTGGCAAGATGCTCACATTGAAATGTTGGCGCGAATCGTCGAGTTAATTCACCGCAACGGTGCGGTTGCTGGAATTCAACTTGCTCATGCAGGTCGAAAAGCCAGTACAGCAGCTCCGTGGGATGGCGGCGGTGTGGTTTCGGAATCTCAAGGAGGATGGACTACGATCGCGCCTAGCGCCATTCCATTTGAACCCGGTACCCCCGCCCCGATCGCTCTGAGTATCGAAGACATTCAGAAGCAGACAACACTCTTTGTCAGCGCAGCCCAACGCGCCCTCGAAGCCGGATTTGACGTAATAGAGATTCATGCGGCTCACGGCTACCTACTGCATGAATTTATGTCTCCCTTGAGCAATCAACGGACTGATTCCTATGGTGGCACTTTTGAGAATCGCATCCGGTTTTTATGTGAAGTCGTAGAAGCGGTGCGAAATGTTTTGCCGGATCGAACACCGCTTTGGGTTCGCATTTCTGCAACCGATTGGGTTCCAAATGGTTGGGACATTGAACAAAGTATTGTACTCAGCTATAAATTAAAGTCACTGGGCGTTGATTTAATCGATTGTTCCTCAGGCGCCATTGTACCGGGTGTAAAGATTCCGACGGGTGCAGGTTATCAAACTACCTTTGCCGAGAGCATTCGACGCTCCGGGAACATCGCCACCGGAGCAGTTGGTATGATTACTGCACCCGCGCAGGCTGACCACATCATCCGTACAGGTCAAGCAGATATGGTATTACTTGCCAGAGAAATGCTGCGCGATCCTTATTGGCCGATGCGGGCTGCGAAGCAACTACGTCAGTCGGTGCCTGCTCCAATTCAATACGCTCGCGCTTGGTAATTAAGCGGATTTGCGATCGGCCGGGTGTTCGCCTATGCTATCGAGCAACCCGCTGATGTCGATGTCAACGAAATTATCATCCGTCCGACTCGTCAGGAGTTGTGAAGTGGGGCGCATGAGAGTCGATCGACTCCACTGAATTTAACCCAATGGCTCAACGGGAGACCGAATGGCTGGTGAAATGCACTACATTCGAGGTTGCACAGGTAAGCCGTTGCTGCTGATTCATAGTTTGGCCCGAAGCTGGCGATCGGGGCATCCCATCCTCAACGAGCTCGCGGCTAAACGCGATCGGCTTGCTTGCGGAGAAATCAGCAAAGTTTGTCGGTGGGTTCGATCGCACATCCCCTCGCGATCGGTTGGCACTCCCAATTCGTTTATCTGAGGACATCGTTGTGTCGATCGCACCTTCCCCCGTCCAACCCAACAATCTAATCAATCTAGCAACCATAATATCGGATAATTGTAAAGCAATTAACCAAGCTAACAGCATGAGTATTGACCAATTAAACACAGACTACGGCATTGCCGGGAACCTCACCTTCGCCACCGGAAACGGTGGTTTCCCGATGATTCACATCGACAACGGTCAAGCCAAAGCCTTAATTTCTGTGTATTCCGGTCAAGTGCTCTCCTTTCAACCAGCCACTGAAACCACAGACTTGATGTTCGTCAGCGAAAAAGCCTACTATGCCGAAGGGAAAGCCATCAAGGGCGGTATACCAATCTGTTGGCCCTGGTTTGGCCCCGATCCCGAAGCCTTGGGGCGTCCGAGTCATGGGTTTGTGCGGAATCGCTTTTGGAATGTGCTAGAAACCGCCACAACCCCAGACGGCGCAACCAAAGTCACTCTAGGACTCAAGGATACCGATGAAACTAGAGCAATTTGGCCCCAAGCCTTTGAACTGGCGATCGCAATTACGATCGGCACCAGCCTCACTGTAGAATTAATCACCCGCAATCTAGGCGACAAAGCATTTCCCCTCACCCAAGCTTTCCACACCTATTTCCAAGTCGGCGATATCAACCGCGTGCAGGTTTTAGGCTTAGAAAATAGCCAGTATCTTGATAAAGTTGATGGTGGTGTGGAAAAAACTCAAGTGGGTGCAGTGGTCGTAACAGGTGAAGTCGATCGCATTTATCTTGATGTCACCAATGAATTAGTCATTGACGATAGCGCCCTAAATCGTCGGATTCGCATTAAATCATCGGGTAGTAAATCCGTCGTAGTGTGGAATCCTTGGGTGACAATTTCTGCAAATATGGCCGACCTTGATGATGCAGATTATCAGCGTTTACTCTGCGTAGAAACGACCAATGCAGCTACAGATATTGTGGAAGTTCCCGCTCATGGTGAGTTCCGCTTGCAGGCAATTTACAGCGTTGAACGCGACTAAGAAATTAGAGCTTAATCTCAGCGGTGATGGGGCCAAAATTCCCAGTAAGGGGTTCAACATTTCAATTGGATATTTTGGCCGTTGCTCAAATCCCACATACAAGACTGGGATTGTTTCGTTAAATACAACTTAAATGCCGATTAGCTGATTGAATTGAAAAACTCTGTCACCCTAATGACTAATAATACCAAATCCCAAATTTCTCCCCTGTTTATTTCTTAGTCCGCGAAGGACGTTCGGCGAAGCTGAGTCGAACCGTCTAGCCGCAGACCAAAGTTTGTACGATCGGTTTCAACCGCCGACTCCGATCTTTCTACTTACCATCAATTATTATGCAAAACTTCAACTGGACAAAACTTCAAAATGGATCAGACATTCGCGGTATCGCCCTAGAAGGCGTTACCAATGAAAAAGTCAACCTCACCCCCGAAATTGCGACAATCTTAGGTAAATCCTTTGTGAGTTGGCTGGCGCAAAAACTCAATAAATCAGCAACAGAATTAACGATCGCGATCGGGCGTGACAGTCGCTTATCAGGGCCAACCTTAATGCAAGCAGTCATGGAGGGAATCGCCTCAGTTGGTGCAACCGTGTACGACTTTGAAATGGCCTCAACACCCGCCATGTTTATGAGTACCATTACCCCTGGTTTTGATTGCGACGGCGCGATTATGCTCACTGCTAGCCATTTGCCATTTAATCGAAACGGCTTAAAGTTTTTTACCGCCAAAGGTGGGTTACAAAAACCGGATATTACAGATATCTTAGCACTAGCCCAAAGCAATAACTTTCAGCCAGCCGCATCGCCCGGTAACATTACAAAGCATGATTTCATCTCTGTTTATGCTAACCAATTTGTCAAAAATATCCGGGAATCAGTCAATCATCCAGATAATTTTGAGCAACCGCTAACAGGATTAAAAATTGTTGTAGATGCAGGCAATGGTGCTGGCGGTTTTTATGTTGATAAAGTCTTAAAACCTTTAGGTGCTGACACTAAGGGCAGTCAGTTTTTAGAACCAGATGGTACTTTCCCCAATCATGTGCCAAATCCCGAAGATAAACAGGCAATGCAGTCAATTTGTCAAGCGGTAATTGAACATCAAGCTGATTTTGGGATTATTTTTGATACCGATGTCGATCGCAGTGCGGCCGTCGATGGAGTTGGCAAGGAACTCAATCGCAATCGCTTAATTGCCTTGATTTCTGCGATCGTATTACAAGAACACCCAGGCTCTACCATTGTCACCGATTCTATCACCTCTGATGGCTTGACACAATTCATCGAACAAGATTTAAAAGGGATTCACCATCGCTTTAAACGCGGCTACAAAAATGTGATTGACGAGTCGATACGCCTCAATAAAGCCGGACAGGAATCATGGCTGGCGATTGAAACCTCTGGACATGGAGCTTTGAAAGAAAATTACTTTCTGGATGATGGCGCTTATTTGGTCAGCAAATTATTGATTGAATTGGCTAAATCAAAGCTAGCAAATCAATCTTTGCCAGATTTAATTGCAAATTTAAAAGAACCCGAAGAAAGTGCAGAATTTCGGATTAAACTTGGTGTGGATGATTTCCAAGCCCAAGGATATCGCGTTATTGAGCAACTGCAAGAATTTGTCTCAACCCAAGCCGACTGGAAAATCGTTCCCAATAACTACGAAGGTCTGCGAATTTCCTGCACGTCAGCTAGCGAATCCGGCTGGTTTCTGTTACGCTTATCACTCCACGATCCGGTGATGCCTTTGAATGTTGAGTCTAATGTTAAGGGTGGTGTCGCTCGCATAGTGGCTCGGCTTTTAGCTTTTTTCCAAACAACAGAATCCCTTGATTTGTCGGCACTATCGAGCTAAGTTTTACTGGTGCCAGACTGTTAGTAAACCAAACCCAAGGAGTAATTTAATCATGTGGCTTTTAATCATAAAATGTTCTGCTGCAAGCTGGGATATCCATTCCAAAGCTTTCAAAGCGATCGCTGCCAAATATCCGGCCACGCCTTTCTCTTCCAAAAAGATGAAAGGCGATGGTCAACGCATCATGGAATATCAGCTTGAGAATGTCAACGATGTAGAGGAATTTATGGAAGAATGCTTGACTTTAGATGGTTTCACTGCTACCTTTGAATCCCTATAATTATAGGTGATAGATTATAGCCATTCTCAATTTTTATCTACGGCTGTTTCTCTCGACTCATTGCGGATTGCTATAGTTAGTCTAGATAATTAAAAATATCTCCGCGAGAGAAACGTTAAGCACAGCTAGTGATGGTAATGACTGTGAATCGAGGCAACTGCGGACTAAGTGCGGAAATAGTTACGGATCTGATTGTGCGGTGGCGGCAGTTGAAAGCAAACCGCCAGTTCGATCGCGCCGTCTTTTGGATGGTGCGTCGCTGACAGATTATCCCTGGAACCTGTAGATTGTAGAAGGCGACGCACCCTACAAAGAATCAACAGAGAAAAGAGCCAAATAGCCAGAGAGAAGATCCCTTACCGGGAAAACTAGGATGGGGAAGAATACGACGACATTGCTACGCGAAAACCCTCTATCAAAGAAGAGCCGATGCCTTCCCGATACGGGCTGTGACACAGGTACAAGATGCGATTGAAGCGATCGTAATCTGTGTGCTGGATAGACTCAAGGTTCATCCGAATTGAGAGTGGGAGAATACCGCCAGTTGGTGCGCCTTTGTCGGTATCACCAAAGTTAATGCCGCACCATTCCGCAACCTTGCGGTGCATATCGTAAAGTCCAAAAGCATTGGGCCCAAAACTCCCCACCTCCTTTATTTGGCGATGAAGACCCTGCGGTGCATCAAGGTCGGGATGATTGCCTTTACGGTTAACTTCTATTATAGTTTCCATAAAAAAATTACCATCAAATGAGGCTGTTGTACCGGCACGACAAGCATATTCCCATTCTGCTTTACTCAGGAAACGATATTTTTTTCCAGTTTTTTCCGAGAGTTTTCTACCGAATTTTAAGGCCCAACGCCACGATACATTTTCAACAGGAAGTTTTTCGCCTGTGAAACTCGATTCATTGATTTTCTTTCCCATTACTGCTTCCCACTGTGCTTGGGTGATGGGGTATTTGCTTGCATAAAAAGCGGGTATTGTGACTTGAGGCTTCCCACCTTCCTCATAAACTCTATATCTATCACCTTCTGTTACTGGCGAACCCATCATCAATTTACCACCGGGAATGTAAACCATTTCCAGCACAATTGAGTGGCCGAGGTCTTCGGTGAAGCAGAAAGCAAATGACTTAAGGCGGCTGCTTTCTTTTCCATACTGATCGACTGCGCTCGCCTCAAATTCAAATATATTAGAAAAGTTTTGTAAATATTGTTTTACCTTCTCATCATTCCTATCTTTCAGCAGTGAATAGGCAGCTAATTTTAGCTCGACTGACTTATCCTGCAATGCTCCCATTATCAAATCTAATCCTGCATCTCCATATTTCAGCGCTTCCGACAGTGCAGCGATCCTCACTTCAAGGGTGGGCGAGGCTAATCGGCTTTTAACGCCTGCAATTCCTCCGAGTACCGCCGCATCTAAAGGAGTTGAATTTTGACCGCCAAGGATGGCATCATATTCTCCGGGTCGAGCCTGCTCGTTTGGCATGATATTTTGACCTCTGTACTATTAATCTGTACGATGCGATGGTTATAACATTTATATAAAATATACGTCAAATATTCATCACTTATGCAGCAATACGGTTAAAACATAGATGCCAACAGAGAAAAGTCAGGAAGAATAGACTCTGGGATTGCTTCGTTCCTCTCTTCGGACAAGCATTAACCCAAGCGTATAGACTTATGCAGCTACACTAAAAACCAGAAAAATAATTAGTTGCGCTTGGAGTTTTCACAGGCGACACTTAACAGACTTCGCACGAGTCATAATAATGCTTGAATTTCTAAGGTGAGAGGGTACTCAGATGGCAATTTTTGTGTAACATTAGCTAAACAAAGATTAAGGATATCGGGCATGACAGCGACTGTGAATCGAGCCAACTCCGAATCAATTGCGGAAAGAGTTGTGCGTGCTATTTTGAAGTGTAGGCTGTTGAACGCACACATGAAGAGATCGATTTTGAGCGGGGGAATTGTTGCTGGTATTCTAAGTTTTGCCCTGCCAGTGCAAGCTTTGCAGGTAGTTGTGACGCCGGCAAATCCCCAACTGGGAGATACGCTGTCAGTAATGATTCAGGTTGACGGTAACGGCGGGGAAACTCCAAAAGTTTCTTTACAGCAGAAAAACTACCCTGCGTTTCCCATTGGCAACGGACGCTTTCGGGCCCTGCTGCCGACGACGCCTGCAGAGAAACCCGGTGCCCGCCTTGTTCAAGTCGCAGGTGACGGACAAGTGCAGAAGCTAAGTGTGCAAGTGCGCGATCGAGATTTTCCCACTCAATCCATCTGGCTACCGCCTGGGAAAGACGAGGAAGGTACAGATGCGGAGTTCGATCGCGTAGACGCATTTAAAGCACTGGTGACACCCCAAAAATTTTGGGACGGCAAATTGTTGCGCCCCAACTCCGGCGAAATTACCACTATTTACGGAGTTCGCCGATACTATAATGGGGTATTTGCTCAGGACTACTACCACCGCGGCGTCGATTACGCGGGTGCTTACGGTTCCCCTGTAGTCGCACCAGCAGCAGGTCGGGTGTCTCTAGTGGGACGCGAATCTCAAGGGTTCAAAATCCACGGGAATGTCGTTGGTCTCGACCACGGTCAGGGGGTAGCAAGTATTTTGATGCACCTCAGCCGGATTGATGTCAAGGAAGGCGATGTCGTGAAAGCCGGTCAAGTAATTGGTGCTCTGGGGTCAACGGGGGCTGCCACAGGCCCTCACCTGCATTGGGGACTTTACGTGCACGGGCAGTCCGTCGATCCCGTACCTTGGCGGCTTCAGGGAATTGAGTAGGAATTTTTACGGGTTTTGACGGATTTATCAGTCAATTATGGGGTAAGTTTGTGGCTGGGGTGTGCAGATAACTTTATGGGTTATCAGTATTGAGTTAGGATTTGTATAAAATTTCTCAACTCAACTCTCAAAACTCGAATCTCAAGACGCTAACAATCGCGTCTTCACAAAACTTTATTGATGATGCCGTTGAGCGGGGACGCATATATGAGTATTGAAAAAATTGTTGAACAAGCTTTGCAAGACGGCTATTTAACGCCGTCTATGGAAGCTGAGGTGGGACGGATATGCAATACGGCTTCGGAATTGTCGATCGAAGAGTACATGGCTCTCGATCGCCTGATGGGCTCTTTGTTGACTGGCGAAGTTGTGGTTTTGCCACGCAAACAGTTCATCAACGTGATGGAAGAGTTGGTGCTCAGCGATGCGATCGCTAGGGTGGCCGAAATTGAGGCGACGAGCGACCTGAGTCTGGATGTGGGAGATATTGCAGCTTATGCTTTAAATAGGCTGCCACCTCTTTACGCTACGACGGAAGAGGGAGCTCACTTTCAAAGGGCTAGGGCTAAAGAGCAACTTCACGATTTAATTTCCAAAGAAGTCAACGCAGCGATCGCCCGCAACTTGGACAGACCCGACACCCCAAACCCCACAGCTTTGGGCAAGTCTTCGGGAAACGAAGTTCTTTCACAGCTAAGCACTTGGCTGCAAGCTAACGCCACTAATTTTGAGCCGCAGCCTTAGTACCACCCCAAAAGCTCTATTTTAGTTAAGTCGATCCCGCTCAATTCAGAAAGCGGGATTTTTAGTTGGTTTCTGAGCAACCAACATCTAAACGCACAAGACAGAAGCCAGAATTCAAGAAAAAAAATTAAAATTTAAGAGTTTTTCTTTGATGTAAAAAATAAAAAACTCCCTCTTCCTTCTTCCTTGTTCCTGACATCCGTTACATCCGTTGCCGAACTTCCTTCTTCTTTCAAACAATTAATTGTTGCTGTCAGAAGAGTCACCCAAGGGGCCGACGGTAACTTTTGTCTCTCGTTTTTCGCGTTTTTTTCGTTCCGCTTGGATGACATCTTGAAGCACTATTCGCGCTTGAGCCATTTTTTCCAAATTGCTGCGGTACAAATCTAAATCTTTGCTAACTTTGTCTTCTGGGAGGTGCAATGCTGCACAGACTTTGGCGATCGCGCCGTTTCGCGTTTCTTGGTTTTTTACCAAGTCGGGGTCAGCTTTTTCTAACAGGGAGAACAAACCGATCGCAAACAAGCGGCTGTACTTAAATTGAGGGTTGCTGGCGATCGCCCCTAAAGACGCTTGCAAATCCGCTGTATCTTCAAAGCTGGTCGAGCGATCGAGCCACGAGAGCAACTCTTGCCCGGAAAGTCGCTCCGCCAAGCTTTCCAATCTTTGAGCGTCTTGTTTGTAGCGATCTGGATCGTCTTCTAGGGACTTGCACAAAGCGTTAAAAATCGAAACTCTGTCTGCTTCTGGGGCGTACCCGAGCATGAATCGATCGAAAGCTGTCACTACACCCAAAGCATAAATCGGGTCGTATTGAAAATCGGCATTTGCCGAAAGCAAGTGCATTTCTACCATCAACTCTTCCACCACTCGACGGTAAATTGAGTTGATCGGTCGAGTGTGAATCGTATAGAAACTTCGCTTAGTATCTGAAACAGTACGGTTATTGTTCACCTGAGTCTTATAGATAAATAATTTTGCCGCAGCGGGCGTGCCAGCGCGGCGTGAGTAAAGTCGGGGGAGTCTTTCTGCGATCTGGCTGACAAAAATTGCCAGTTTTTTAAGCGTTGCCGCCTCCTTGCGAGACAAAATTTTATCAAAAATATTTTACGCCCGATCGGCAGCAACAATTAATCTGTCGCACTACGAGAGCCAAACCCCAGTATCTTTACAATCATAGCTCTTCTGGGATCGCTCATAAATCTAATCTTCTGACTTGCGCAGCCCAGAGATCGCAACCCATATCACAATAAGTTTTTTCTGTCAAGCCATGAACCTGAAAAATCAAACAAACATGACAATTTCTCCTGAATTAAGAGCTTTAGCCCAGTACATGGCGGGCGAATTTGACAACCGGGAACAAGCGCTAGCAGACCCGGCTTGGTACGTCCACCTTCGTTTGTGGCAAAGACCCGTACCCGTTCCTCTTTTTTCCGAACCCAGCATTACTCTGTTTGCCGAACAAGCCAACATTCTGGAATTAGACAAGCCATACCGCCCCCGCATCGTGCAACTGAGGCACTCACAGATAGCGCCGGGACTTATAGAAGCTCAGTATTATATGTTCCACGACATTGAAGCCGTCAAAGGAGCCGGTTGCAACCCCGACTTGCTTGGAAAGCTAACGAAGGAGCAAATCCAACTCCTCCCCGGCTGCACCCTCTCGGTTGGGGTGCAAAATGTAGCCTCAAACGGCTATCGGTTTCGGGCATCTTTGCCGGAGGGCACTCGCTGCGGCTTTGCCTACGGGGGGCAAAATTACCAAGTAGACTTGGGGTTTGAAGCTGCAGGCGAGGAATTTCTCAGCTACGACAAAGGAATCAGCCCCACGACAGGCAAGGCTATCTGGGGAGCCTTAATGGGCCCTTTTAGATTTGTCAAGCGTCAGGATTTTGCTGCTGAGATATTGGGTTGAACCACAAAGCAACAAGAAAGAAGGAAGAAAGATTTAGTTATCTAGGACAGAAGGCAAGACTTTACCTTGACATATTCTTCTACTTTAGTGTTTTGGTGAATGTTTCAACCTTTCAAGAAAGGAATAAGGCAGAAGGAAGCAGGCAAAAATTTACCTGCTTCCTGTTCTTCTGCTGGGTTTCTGCGCGCTTCTGAGTCTCAAGCTTAAATTACCCGCGACACTGCAACCGATGCCAGCAGGAGTGCTCAACTTGCGCGCGGCACCCCCTCTAGAGCTTCTTCTTCCGTTTCAAAGATTTCAAACACAGAATCCATCATGGTGACTTCAAACACCAGTTTGGCTTCTGGATGAACATTGCAAATGCGGAAACTTCCCTTAACTTTATCCGCATCCCGCATACCTGCTACAAGTGAGGTCAGGCCAGAACTATCGATAAAGTTAACCTGACCAAGATTCACTACGACATGGCGGCTGAGTTTGGAAATACACTCTTGCAACTTGAGGCGGAATTGCCAAGCTGTAGTGATGTCCAACCGTCCTGTCGGTGCTAAGACGATAACTGTTGTACCGTCTTGAAGCGTGTGGGTTTTTTGATCAATATGAATCACTGACCCTTCCCTCAAATTTATTATCTATCGCGGTGGTTACTGTCCCAGTAGTTTAACTCAGGTCGGTGACTGCTGAGGCATCCAATTCGCCCAATCTTGCGGTTTTAAGAACTTGGAGTAGAGTTCGGCTTCTGGAGAGTTGGGTTCTGGCTCATAGCAGTATTCCCAGCGTACCAAAGGCGGCAGGGACATCAGAATCGATTCGGTGCGTCCGTTGGTTTGCAAGCCAAAGGTCGTGCCTCGATCGTACACCAAGTTAAATTCAACGTAACGGCCGCGGCGGTAAAGTTGGAAATTACGCTCGCGATCGCCGTATTCTTTCGATCGGTGCTTTTCCACAATTGGGGTGTAAGCCGGCAAAAATGCCCGGCCGCAGTCCTGTACGAAGGCGAACAGCGACTCCCAAGTCCTAGGTTCCGGCACCCCAATGTTGTTGCTGCACTCAGCGGCCTTGCCTTTGACATGATGGTCGCGGTAAAGCGCGCCTTGAGCGCTTTGGTAGTCAAAAAACAGGCCGCCCACGCCGCGGGTTTCTTGGCGGTGAGGCAGGTAGAAATATTCGTCGCACCAGAGTTTAAATGTCGGATAATATCCGGGATGGTGGCGATCGCAAGCTGCTTTCAGAGTTTTGTGAAAATGAGCTGCATCCTCAGCCAACGGGTAATAAGGAGTCAAATCGACACCGCCGCCAAACCACCAAATCGGCCCAGCCTCAAAATAGCGGTAATTCAGGTGAACCGTAGGCAAATAGGGATTGCGGGGGTGCAGCACCATCGAAGTGCCCGTTGCATAGAAATCGTGACCGGCAGCTTCTGGGTGCTTTGCCAGAATCAAAGCCGGCAAACTTTCGCCCCAGACTTGGGAAAAATTGACTCCCCCCTGTTCAAAAACATTGCCTTCCCGCATGACGCGAGAACGTCCCCCGCCGCCTTCGGAGCGTTCCCAAGAGTCCTCTTGAAATTTGCCCAGGCCATCGAGCTGTTCGAGGGATTGACAAATTTCGTCTTGTAGGCTTTTCATAAATTGGCTGACTCTAGCTCTAGAGTCAGCGGGCGGCAAAAACGGGGAAGTGGCGGTTTTAAGTGTTGTAGAAACTGTCATCCGATTTTAGATTTTAGATTTTAGATTTTAGATTGAAGAATTGCGACCACGGATCAATTGGGGGATTGTGACCAAATTGCTTTCGGTCGTAGAAATTCTTGCCGATCGCATTTGAGTTTGAGATTGACCGTGAGTCCCAAATCCTGTCGTCATGTAATTATGCCACCGCAGGTCTGCAAATGATCGCTATGAAGTTACATTAAAAAATAGCAATAAAAATATACTTAAACCTGCGATCGAAAATTCGCTAACCCAATTGCAGAGCTATGGTGGAGAACACAATGCCCAAGACACTCGATGTCAGTTCAGTCTTAGAAATCCTGCGACCCGTGCAAGACCCCGAACTTCAAAAGAGTTTGGTGGAATTGAACATGATTCGTAACATCAAAATTGACGGCGGTGTCGTCAGCTTTACTTTAGTGCTGACAACGCCTGCTTGCCCGCTGCGAGAATTTATTGTCGAAGATTGCCAAAAAGCGGTCAAACAGTTGCCAGGAGTCGAAAAAGTGGCGGTGGAGGTGACAGCCGAGACGCCACAGCAGAAGGGAGTGGTCGATCGCCAAGGCATTGAAGGAGTGAAAAATATTATCGCAATATCCAGTGGCAAAGGCGGCGTCGGCAAAAGCACGGTGGCGGTAAACGTGGCAGTAGCGCTGGCGCAAACCGGCGCTAAGGTGGGTTTGCTGGATGCGGATATCTATGGGCCCAACGACCCGACCATGTTGGGTCTGGGGGACGCGAAAGTGATGGTTAGGGACGGAAAAAGCGGGGAAAGCCTCGAACCCGCGTTTAATTACGGCGTCAAATTGGTGTCGATGGCGTTTTTAATTGACAAAGACCAGCCCGTAATTTGGCGCGGCCCGATGTTAAACGGGATCATTCGGCAATTCCTCTATCAGGTGAATTGGGGCGATTTAGACTATTTGATTGTCGATATGCCTCCGGGTACTGGAGACGCGCAGTTGACAATGGCGCAAGCGGTGCCGATGGCTGGTGTCGTGATCGTGACGACGCCGCAGACTGTGGCTTTGTTGGACTCCCGCAAGGGGTTAAAGATGTTCCAGCAGTTGGGTGTGTCGGTGTTGGGAATTGTGGAAAACATGAGCTATTTTGTGCCGCCGGATATGCCAGACAAGCAATACGATATTTTCGGTTCCGGCGGCGGGGAAAAGACTGCTGCTGAGTTGGGAGTGCCGCTGTTAGGCCGCATTCCGCTGGAAATTCCGTTGCGGGAAGGTGGCGATTCTGGGGTGCCGATCGTGGTGGGACAACCGGGTTCTGCTTCCGCTAGAGAGTTGCGGGCGATCGCGGGTCGCATTGCGGGTAAAGTTTCCGTAGCAGCCTTAGCCTAACAAACTCTCGTTTCTGGGCTTTGCCTCGTGTTTTCCTGTTGACGAAGATTTGCCTAGTTCTCAGGCTCTGCTTGGGAACTAGAAACGAGAAACGGTAAGCTATAAACAGCCAACTTAACATTCAAAGAATTATGATTTTTCCAGGTTCGGCAGTTCGAGTTAAAGATAAGGGTGAGATTTACTACACCTTTCAAGGACAAGTCCAGCGAGTTAGCGACGGGAAAGTAGCGGTACTGTTTGAAGGCGGGAATTGGGACAAGCTGATCACCTTCCGGCTGTCGCAGTTGGAACTTGTTGATGCTACGGCTGGCCGCGTGAAATAGTCAGCGGTCATTAGTCATTGGTCATGGGTAATGTGTAATTTGTAATTGGTAAAGTACCCATGACCAGGCTACTAACTGAAGAACCTTGACTAATGACTAATGACTAATGACTGATGACTGATGACTGATGACTAATGACTAATCATTAAAACTATGCGTTTACCTTTACCCCAATTTGCTACAAAAGAGCGCCATCCCGATCGCATTGCTGAGGTGATCGAGACGGCAACTTCGGAGTTTTTGGCTCAATGTTTGGAACCGGAAGACTTGAGTTTTCCCGTGATGCCGCCTTTTGGGAGTTGGGTGAAGGCCGAGGATGAAGAGTCGAAAAATCAAATCTACGGCGTGGTTTATTACGCTACGACTAGCCCGATCGACTCGGTGCACAGAGCTCGCGCTTTGGGTTTGTCGCTGGAAGAGTTGCGGGAGGAACAACCGCAGATTTTTGCGATGCTCAAAACCGAGTTTCGAGTGGCGATTGTGGGGTTTGAGGCTGCGCCGGAAAGGTTGAACGGTCACGGCCCATCGAGGGGTAAAATTTATCAGTATTTGCCGCCGCGCCCGCCGCAAATTCACCAGGCGGTTTATCGCTGCGAACCGGATGAGGTGATTGATTTTACGGTGCAGTTGGATTTTTTGAGGACGCTGCTGGGGGTGGCTAATGCGCCGGTGGATGCGCTGACGGCGGCGGCGATTCGGGAGATTTATCAGTTGCGGATGCGCGATCGATCTTGGTTGGTGGAAGCGGGGAGGAGTTTGAGTGTTTTGCTGAAGGATGATTACGATCGGTTGAGAGTGATTTTGAGTCAGATTCATCCGTAAGCATCGCGCTCACTCCAACCATGCGTCTAAGTCTAATGTAAAGTGATGGGTATTTTGCAGTAAAAAAGAGCGACCTTGTTTAACTAAATTGCCTTGACAAATAACCGGAATTCGGGCTTGATAAGCTTTGACTGCCAGTTCGTAGACTGGTTCTGCTAGTTCTAACTGAATACGCCGCAGCTTGCCAACAATAACGCCTGTCAAAGTTAATTTTCCGGTGGCTGCTCCTTCTTGCAAGTTGGTGACTATGCCTTGAATGGTAATGTTAGGAGCTGATGTCAAGAGATTGCTGAGAATTTCGAGCTGGGAACGATTTTCAGCAATTTCTAGGGTTTGTAAAACTTCAGCCATCCGGCGGGGAAAGTCTAAAAATTCTGGTTTTAATGGTAGCAGAATCTCTAACTCTTCTGAGGTTTCGCTGTGGCGATTCCAGAGAGAAGCTTTATCGTCAATTTGTCGCACTTCTTGCCAGCAATGCGTTTCGAGGTAAGTACGCACAATTTCGGGCTGTAGATTTTTGAGAATTTCGGGATCTCGAACGGTGACTATCATAGGGTTTCGCCTGCTTCTATTAGCTGCATGAGGGTGGTAAGAGCTTTTACATTAAAAATATTCTGTCTGGGTATGGAAATTGTAACAGTGGTTTGATTCAGGGTTGGGTGTTGACCTCGCAGAGAAACCCAATAACCGCAATATTTCAGGCAAAGTTCCTGTTGAGATTGGATTAGCCAATTGTCTAAATTGTCGGGTACGACTACAAGGATTAACAGTCGGGGAGTCTGAATATTTTCTACTTTCAAGTCATTGTAGTTCTTGACTTCGAGCGGATATCTAATTGCTTCCTGTCCAATCACATCCCTAGATGTGCATTTTACCTGGAGTTCAAGTCGGGGATATCGAATAATTCCACTTCCCATACCGCCAGCAAGAATGATATCGATGCCGTCAAAATCTAATGGTCTAGCTGCTATCTGGAAGGAGTAGCCAGCCGAGGCAGCAACTGCATAAATATACGCATAACTGAACTGTTCTTTTTGCTGGTTAATGTCCACGATCGCTATTTGTTTAGTCTATCTCAAGCATAACTGGCATCGGAGGCGATCGCTCCTACCTTTGTGTAGCGCATTAGATGACAATTAGCAACGTTTACAGGAGCATGACTCTCTGACACAATCGGGAGCATGGGAAGAGCCGGTAAAGCCCTCAAAAAAATATTAGAGGCACACGATATCAGTCAATATCAATTGGCGGCAAAGATGGAAATCGATCGCTCAAACGTTAGCCGTTGGGTGAGCGAAGAACGAGACCCATCTGCCGAGGCGGTATTTGCGATTAAGCAAGCGTTGCAGACATTCAATCGGCAGGCGGCTGATGAATTCGTCAGGTTGTACCTGGGAAATGGCGAGGAAAACGGTTAGGTTCTGAAGTGTGGAGAGTGTGGCACCGATCGCCCTTGCTGCATTCAAGGGCGATCGCCAATTAGTTTGTGAGAATTTATTTAAAGCGAGAAAGATTATATATTGTCAGCTATTTGTTGAGTCTATTTTAAGCATAGGTGGCACGGGAGGCGATCACCCGATCGCCCGTATTATTACTCTTCGAGTTTTTCCTCCAAATCATCTAAATACAAACGAATGAAATCTGCTGATGCCTGTGGATTAATTTGCTGTAATCCCTTGCGAATCTCTAGAACCGCTTCAGATGCCGGATCTCTATTCTCGTTAACCCAACGGTTAATGCTCGATCGTCCAATGCCCATAATCGCTGCCAATTGATTTTGGCTGATGCCATAGGTTTCTAAAACCTGCTTCAGCGCCTTTCCTGCCTTACTCATGGCTTCTATGTTCTCAGAAGCTCGCAGCTAAGTAAAGATTGTTGACATTATTACTCTTCGAGTTTTTCCTCCAAATCATCTAAATACAAACGAATGAAATCTGCTGATGCCTGCGGATTAATTTGCGATAGTGCTTTCCGAATGTCCAACACTGCCTCTGCTACGGGATCTCTACTTTCATTGACCCAACGATGAATGTTGGAACGTGCTACCCCCATTGTCACAGCCAAGCGATTTTGACTGATGTTATAAGTTTCCAGCACTTGCTTGAGTGCTTTGCCTGCTTTTCCCATGCCTCAGATTGTCTCAGAGGGCGATCTCTTCGTAAATGTTGCTTCTAGGCAACATTGAGGATAGAACGATTGTGTTGCTTCTAGGCAACACAATCGTTCACTGCAAAAACAAAAACGCTTATGCCGAAAAACTTCCTTACAAATGCCCCAGCAACCGATACTGCTACAGCGACTGTAACTGTCGCGGAGCCTCCGCAACCCGATCGAGAACCGGTCAAAATCCTGCTGATAGGTTCTCCCAAAGCGGTGAGGAGTATCATTCACATCCTTTACTGTTTGGGTTTTGCCTCTGT
Organism: Microcoleus sp. K4-B3; assembly: GCF_036704615.1. Classification (NCBI taxonomy): domain Bacteria; kingdom Bacillati; phylum Cyanobacteriota; class Cyanophyceae; order Oscillatoriales; family Microcoleaceae; genus Microcoleus; species Microcoleus sp. K4-B3. The sequence continues at coordinate 22,169 of NZ_JAUBSF010000004.1, read as the reverse complement.
CAGCGAGTGGAGCCCGCTGCAACCTGCCCAAAAGCCCGGTGAAGTTATGAGCATTCTCATGCGCTACCTGCGGCTGTAGGGGTGATATAACATTCTTTGCGGGCGTGAATTACTGCCAACAGCTTGTACAGTCTATTCAGACTTTAAGAGGTGTTGGCGTTAGAATTAGACCGCGATCGCTCGTTGTTCACTATGCCTTTCGGGCGATCGATCATTAGTTTGCAATAATCTATTTAAACCGAGAAAGATTATATGTGGGTAGAGATAACAGCGCTAAATCAAGTTCCCGAATGGGATATTTTGAAGGTAAAAGTTGAGGGTACTTCGCTGATTTTGAATCGTCAAGGCATGAATGTCACTTGTTACCGCAATGCTTGCACTCATTTAGAATATCCGATCGACATGGGTAAGGTAAGCGGCGGTATCATTACCTGTCCGTTCCATAAGTATCAGTACAAGTTAGATAGCGGTAAATGTTTGAATGCACCCGCCGATTCCCTGGAATCTTATCCGGTAAAGATTGAGGGCGATCGCGTTTTTGTAGAAATAGATTAGTTATTCGTTATTCGTTAAGTCCGACAGGGGTTTAAACCCCTGTCTCATAGCTAAAGTCGTCTCAAGACGACTGTAAATTAATATGTGATATCAAGTCCGGCTTAAATACCCCCTCACTCTGTTAGTCTGCGGAGGCAGACTTTGTTTTTGTAGTAGCGGTTTCAACCGCCGAACCATCGAGGGAGTCGCTTTCAACCTACCATTTTCGCGCGCCGCTGACGGAGGAAAATCACCAAAAGCCCGATCGCACCTACCGCCAACAGCAGCCATTCTTCCGGTTCAGGAACCCCCGAAACGTTGAGAGGATTGTTCGGCTTAGTTAACTCCTCCTTACCGGATTCTACCTCTCTGTCAAATCGATCGCTCTTAGCTTCTGCTTGTTTGAGTTGCTCCCTTTGCGCGTCATTAACTAACACAATCATCGAAGAATAAGGCGTCACCACTTTGAAATTTTTAGCTACTGCGTGCATCGCATCCAGTTGCGTCAATTGATTTGAACTTTTCTGTTTGCTAAGTGCAGTTATCAACTGCCGCGCCGCTATCGGTTTAAAGCCTTCATTTCCGGCATCTTTTGACTCTGCAACTGCCGCCGATTTTGCGGTTTTTTTCGACTGCGGGGTTTTGGCATAACTCCAAGCATAGCCATCAACAACGCTAACTGTAGATTTGCCCGAAGCTGCTGTCGTCGCCACTCGCTGCATCGCCTCTTTCATATCCGTAGCAACTCCACCGCCGCTATCTTGAATCACCTTTAAAGTTGAGTCGTCGTAGCCGGGGGGCAAACCTCCCAAATGCACTGTCCACAGCGGTGCAGAGATGGAAACTTTAGGTTGGCGATCGTCTGACAATTCGTAACTGTGGCGATCGGTCACTACAAATACAGTATCGTAAATTTTATCGCCCCGCAACTGTGCAAATTGTTGCAGCATATCTTTGAGCTGGATCGTACCGTAAAACGTCACCTTTGCCGCATCGAAATTGCGTACATCTTCCACCAACTTAGGCGGCATTCCCGCAGCGCTGGCGACATACAAATCAACAGCATTTTTGGCTGCTGCATTAGCTTTCAACCATTCAAAAGTATCTTTGACTTGCTTACTTTCCGCCGCCATGCTGCGGGAAGTATCGAGAATCACTGCCAACTTTTTGCCTTGCGGTAGCGAGTAATTTGCATCAGCCAGCGGCTTAGCAGAAATGATATTTCCTCCCGGTAGAACCGCCTGCTGCGCTGTTAGAGGTTGCTGTGCGGCTGCGGGCAAAAAGGGTGGCAGCCAAGTTTCTCTTGCTTCTTTCCCGCTGTATTTTACCTCTTTTCCGGCGATCGTGCGGCGAGTATTTTGGTTCCAAAAAATGTTGCGTTTCTCAGCCAAAACAGGCATAGCCCAACCCTGCGGCTGCCGCATGACTTTGTAAGTAAGCCACAGGTGCATTTCCGTTGGCCCGTCAGTTTGGGTTAATTCTCGTTTAGCCGGGATTGGAAAAGCCCGCAAGCGGTATTGTTTTGGGCCAATTTGTTCTAGCAAAGCCGGATCGACTCTTTCTGCTACCTGTTCGTTGTAGACTTGCTGGGCGGCACCGCGAGGCGATACAGTAAATACAAAACGCTTTTTCAAATCCCCAGTATCTCCCAGCCAAATTCCTGTCACTGCGGCGCTTTCCGGCAAGGAAAAGTAGTAGAATACTTCTTGCAAGTTTGTTGTTTGATTTTTGTAAACTTCGTAGAGTTGAACATCAGCCCAATCGCCGTTTTCTTTGACTGTAACTTCTTGCGACTGCAACCATACCTTTTCCTCATTGACATTCAGCAAACCAGCTTTAGCTTCTTCTCGGTTAAATGTTGACTGCACCGCGTGTTTTACTGATTCTGTGTCCCCTTTTTGCAGTTCGGTATCGAAGAATTGACCGTAGAGTTTTTCTGCTTTTTCCACATCAGCACTAGAGCCTTGATACAAAAACGGCGACATTAAAAAATTATAGCTGTTCTGCACTGTCTGAGCGGCTGCTTCAGGAAAATTCAAAGTATTTTTGTATATCTCATAAATGTGGTTGTTTTCGCTCACAGTGCTGAGGTAGCGGTAAGGGGACAAATAAGCGTTAACTAAGCCCGATCGAATCATATTAGACTTGGCTAATAAAGTTTGGCGAACCGTGTCATTTGCGGGGGGAGTCGCCAGCATTTTCATTGCTGCAACTTGTGGCTGCTGCTGCAAAGCGGAGAAAATAGCCAGCCACGCTGCTATGACTCCCAAACTTCCAATTATCGCTTTATTTTTCCCATATTGTGCAGCAAAACTATGCCATATTTTCCGCCCGGAATGAATGTAGAGAAAGCCGTACAGCGAAGGCATAACCACGAATAAGCTACAGGTTAAACCAAACAAGATAAAGGATAGCGGTATCCAAATTAAAGCCGATGCCCACGCCCCGTATTTAAACATCTCCAGAAATGGTGATACCCATGTAAATTTGAAAAATTCAATGACTAAAGTGAAAAATCCCGCAACTGTAAATAATCCTACTGGTAGAGCGTAAAACATCAGCAATGTTGCCGCCCAAATACCAACTACTAGCATTAAACTGTGGCAGGATAATTGCAACCATGCACTTTGCTTTTCTCCAATTAAGCTTATAAAACGATGCTGTTTGTTATGGGAAGTTTGGGAATCTGAAATGTTTTGAACATTTTCTATTTTCCCTAGATATCCGTACAGCATTTCCACTAAAAATGCTGCAATGCACAAAGCAAGAGTAGCGATGATTTGAGAACTAGCAGGATTCAGCTCTCGCAGCAGAAATAATCTGAGTAAGCAGAGCAAAAATAAGGGCGTTTCTACTCCGTAAAACAATCGCATTAGCTGTAAGGGTTGATTCCTAAAAGTTCTGAATCCGATTCTGGTAGATATTGTCGGTATTGCTATCAGTGCTGTTAGGGTTAAGAAAAATTCAAGGGGGATAATTCCGTCTATTGTGGCTTGGATTAAGGGAATTCCTAAAACGGGCAAAATCCCTAGATAAACAATTGATAAAAATGTCAGGTTCCACAGCCAAAAAATTGACTGAAAAATTATATTAAATACCAGTTTTAATCTTTTCATTTTGGCCTCTTTTTAAGCTATAATTGACGGCACTGTGTACAGTATTAGCGAATTTTTTTATTTCAGAACTTGCGGGGTTTACCGAACTATCAAATAGAATGGAAACTAGCACCCAAGTATGATTTTTTTGAGTGATGTCGCTGCCGATGCGGGACAAGAAGTTATCTGTAGTTTGCTGGGCCGATTGCAGCCAGTAGGCAGCAGATAGTTGGTTGTCTTTGAGAGACAGCCAGCGCGCCGTTACAGCAGGAGTTAGCTGTTTTCTTTCTATTCGATTGACGGGGATACCGCTGGCTATAAAACACAGCTCGGGTGCGTGATAAGTCTGCCAAGATGTGCTCGCTACTGTGAGCATGGAACCGCGCAAGTTGCCTGAGACAAATCTCTTTTTTTCTGTTTGGGTGTCTGGGTAATTGCCAAAGAATTTTTGTTCGCTGGCATTCAGCGGGATTGATTCGGATACAATTTGTTCGGGAAATTTCAGGGGGGCGATCGCTAATTTTTCACTTTCTACATGATACAATTGAGAAATTGCACCCAAAACAGCCACCGCCACAATTAGTCCAGGCTTAGCGAGAGGCTGATTTTTGAGTATTTCTAAATCCCGTTGCGAGTTAAAATCAGTTTCTTTTGTTTCTTGAAATTTTGGAACTTTTTGCAGCATCAACCAACTTAAGAAGCAAGCGCAGATTAAACCCACAATTCCCAGGGGTACGTGCAGGATTTCTGCATAGGTGGGCTGTTGGAAAACTTGGGCGACAAGCACTAACACGGCAACCCGCAAAGCGTTAGCAGACAACAACATTAAGAAGTTAGCAGCGCATACTGCCAGCCATTTTAAACTCAATTTACGCTTTTCCAGCCAGGTAGCAGCCAGCAAAAATAGCGTTCCCACTAAGAGAGTTTTAATGCCGCTACAAGGCACGTCAATGTGAGCGATACCGTTTTCCAAAACGATAATATCGTAAGAAGAAATAGCCCCAACTTGCAGCATTGAGAGCAACTGTTCTACTACTTGAGCAGTCACTACTCGCGCCGGCAAACCTAAGCCGCTATTCAACTGACTGTTGAATGGTAAAATACAAGCCAGCAAGCCCGCAACTGGCAAGTTTTTTCGCCAAAAGTTCGGCTCCACCAATAAGCCGCACAGCCCGTAAGTTCCTAGGATAAATAGCAGGACAGTAATTTGTTTGATATCAATTATGCACTGAAGGGCGATCGAGCAAATACCCGCACCCAACATCAACAGCAGCGGATATCGCCTCAAAACGAAATTGGGCGAAAATCCAGGCGGACGATCCTCTTCGAGGGCTGCGCTAACGGAGTTCCCGCTCGATCGCACTACTAATGCTACAATCAAAAAAGCAATTACTATCTTGTACAGTGTGGGTATCTCAACAAGCGAGGATAACAGCCACTTAACTGCCGAGATATTAGCCCAAAACCAAGCAAGCGCTAACAAAAAAGGAGCCAGCCAAACCAAATTAACCCCTGAATTGGGACTGACAGCATCTGGAAGGTCAGAATTGGGAATATTGGTGCGCTGCATGATACCGCTTGACATTCACGTTGGTGACATCTTAGCTCAGCAAAATTGGTAATGCCTAGACCGATTATTTAAGTTTTGTCAAGCTTCGATTTTCTCTACAGAGGAGCTAGCGTTATAATAATTAATTTTAGCGGAGGTAAAAATGAGCGAAAAAAGCCCAGGATACAAAATTGTTAGCGATAACCGACAAGCACGTCATCTCTATGAAATTATAGAGACATATCAGGTAGGCATCGAGTTGAAGGGAACCGAAGTCAAATCAATTCGAGAAGGAAAAGCCAATTTGCGGGACGGATATGGCTTAGTTCGGAACGGCGAACTGTGGCTGATCAACGTTCACATTTCGCCCTGGAGAAGTGCTAGCAACTATTTTAATCACGAGCCGCGCCGCACCCGTAAATTGCTGATGCACAAGCAGGAAATTCGCAAATTAATCGGCAAAGTAGAAGAAAAAGGCTTGACTTTAGTGCCGTTAAAAATGTATTTGAAAGGCGGCTGGGTAAAACTTGATATCGGTTTGGGTAAAGGGAAAAAACTCTACGACAAGCGCGAAGATTTGAAGAAACGCGAAGATAAGCGGGATATGGAAAGAGCCATGAAGCAATTTTAGTCATTAGTCATGGGAGCTTCTCACTTTTGCAACCAAGCTAGAAATTGGAGTTTTGAGGCAGGAGGCAGGAGGCAGGAGGCAGAAGGAAAGAGGAAGAAGGAAGGAGCCACAAGAAGTATTTTTACAAATATGAGATGCTCCCTCAGTCATTACTCATTAGACATCTCCGGAAAAGAAACTAAAACCTTTGCTACTCTAAGGTTTAAATTTCATTTTTGGAGATGTTTATTAGTCAGGAGTCATTAGTGATTAATGATTGGTGATTGCTGATTAGTGATTGATTATTTTAAATCGAGTTCGGTTAATTACTCATCATCAAATTGTTCGATATCCCCGTTGAGAACTTTGAGGACTTCCGTGGTCACTATCAACTTAATTAGAGTTATTTCACCGAAGTGCATCTTACAGCAGATTGCAAGTTGATGAAACACACCCCCCATTGAGTAATCCTTCTAGGAGCAAAGCATTGCCGTGTAACTACTGTACTTCATAAACCTGCGTGCTGTATCTCCTAATACAGTCGCATACTGTCGATCGACTGACCGCTGACTAAGTATTATTACTTAGACAAAGGGAACAGTTCTACCTTCTTCCTGTTTTCGGCTTCCTTTTTCCTGAAAATATCCGGATGGCTTGTGGAGTCTCATGAATGATTAACCTATGCTCGAATACATCTAGGTAGTGGGAGCATTACCCAAGCATTCGGCTGTGGACTTGCAAACTCTTATGAGAAATGGGCTCAAGCCTGAGTCCTTTCCTAAGATTATGATGCCATTAGGGTGGCAATTAAATCTGGCAAACAAAATATAGCCCAACTCTCAGGTTAAAATATGCTAAAAATGAGACCATTAGCTAACATTTTCAATGTCATAAAAGAGCCAGCCAAAAAGCATCACAACTCGAAGTGGGGAGCCTTCTTGCTGATGCTAGCAGTAGGCTTTGGCGGCTGGCAAATTGGGTTGCCGGAACTGGCATCATTTTTTAATAATATTGCGTTTGAAAACTACAAAGCCAATCGATTGGCTGATACTCAACAAGCCTATGAGTTAGCACTTTCTGTCGATCCCAAAAGCCGAACAGCTCTTTACAATTTGGGATGGCTTTGCGAAGAGGTGCAAGATTTACAGTGCGCTCGAGGAAAATATCTGCAAGCTGCCAAACTCGGCTTGCCAGCAGCTTACAGCAATCTAGCTCGCTTGTATATAATCGATCAAAAAAACTCTGCTGCTGCCGTTCACTTGCTGTGGCAAGGTTTGAAATTAGCTGAGGACGATCAAGTTAAATATTCTTTACTCAAAAACTTGGGATGGGCGCGCCTTGAACAGGGTCGATATTCAGAGGCATTGCAACATCTGGATGCAGCGATTAAACTTGATAGTGAAAGACCAGCAACTTACTGCTTAAAAGCGCAAGTCCTAGAAAAGATGAAAAACACGAAGGAAGCGCTACCGCAGTGGAAAATTTGTCTAAAGTATGCGGATTCTCAAGAATTCGATGAGGATATATGGATAGGAATGGCACGTCAACGATTAAACGAGGAAAAAACAAATAAATGAAACGCACAGTTTTGTTTTCATCAACCATACTGGCAATTATAACGGTACTGGAGCTAAGTCAAGCCTCAACAGCACTGCCAACTCCTTCGACTGTTAAAATTACAGTTAATGAATCAGTCGAAACGCCGTTCGACTTCAATCAATCGACGTGGCGGCGGTGCAGAGATAGAGATGGCGGAAAATATCCGTGTCCGAGATTCATCCTGCCTCAGGAGAGCGAAAAATAAGAGTTATTTTCAAGAAATTTTGTAGAGTGTAACATCACCACTTTACAGCAACAGGTATGTAGTATGTAGTAGTATGAAGGGTGCGCAGTGCGCACCTGATAGCATTTGAGATTTGAGATTAAATAATTGAAGAATTGGAAACAACTTAATGACTATAATGGTTTGCAGCTTGCATAAAGCTGCATTCTTTTTTTGAACTGGTATAACTATTAATAATTCCTGTGTCCGCTGTTGCTGGAATCCGCACCGGGCGGGGAGAAAACCCCGCCAGCAATTCTATCTACTCGCCCTCCGTCAAAACTGAATCTGGCTGCTGCTGCGAGTTGCTGTAAAAACTAGCAATAATCGCCACCATCAACCACCAAAGCATATTAACTTCCGGCCGATACCAAACTGTATCGACAAAACCGTGAGCCATCATGCCGGCTAAAGTTGCGATCGCCCCAATCAACCAAAACCCCTGACTCGATTTTAGATTTTGGATTTTAGATTTGGGATTTCGGGATTCTTCCTCTAAATTAGAAATGTTAAATTGTGAATCCCGCAGATTTTTTATTTGCAACAAACCTTGATTGACGGTGACTGTCATCAGCCAAAGGAAAGACATTAAACCGATAAAACCGGTTTCTACTGCAATTTCCAGCAGCACGGAATAAGCGCTCAAAGCAGTAAATCTTGGCTTCATATAAAGCGGATAAACTTTATTAAAAGCAGTGTTTCCGGGGCCAATTCCGAGAATTGGTCGATCGCGAATCATGTCAATCACCGCCGTCCAAACATTCATCCGAAAATTGTTACTGCTGTCACCACGGCCGACAAACATACTCGAAACTCGATCGCGCAGCGGCTCCACTAAAGCCACTCCCAAAATTAAGGCTCCAGCCAAACCTCCTAACCCTAACGGCAGGGCCCAAGTTCGCCAGAACCGAGGCATCAAAGGACTGTACCAATACCAAAGCAGCACTAAAAATACCACAAGCAGAGCCACAAAACCGATCCAAGCACCCCGGCTGTCCGTGTAGCGCAAACACGCGCAATTCACCACCAGCATAGTGAGCGCTAAAAATTTTGTTCCCCATCCTTTCCACACAAAAAGTGCGGCGGCGCTCAATGCAATGGCCGGCAGCAAATAGGAACCCAGCAAGTTTGGATTGCCCAAAAAGCTGTAAACTCGCGTGACATCGGCTTGAGTAGAAGTCGGATCGTTCCAAGTAGCTAATGGTGGCACTTTGTCAATCCACTGCCGCACGCCGTAGAAACTTACAACTAGAGCGACGTTCAAAAATACGGCAACTAACCACGATCGCCAACGGGGCGATCGCAATATCCGAGCCATCAGCGCAAAAAACAGCAAATACAGCGTTAGCTTGCTCCAACCGGTAACAGCCGCGACTTTCACCGGCGACATTGCGGTTGCGACGGTGGCAATGCCCCAGTACAGCAGAACCAACAAGTGAATGGGCGTCAAGGCGATCGCGCGATCGTCCGAAACAGTCAGCAGCACCCAAAATGCAGCGCCAGCCGCCATCAACACTCCCACCAAGGCATTGTTCACAAACGGCGCCAAACCGAAAGTCAAGCCCAGCAAAACAAAACCCAAGGGTTCTGCCCACTGCATCAGCCAGCTACTCTGCCGCCAACTGCGTAAAGAGCCGATCGCCAAATTTAATAAATAACTTCCACTTTGCCACTGAGAGAGCGGCAAATTTGCCAGACTTAACTGTTGCCAAACTGAATTCATTGCTATTTTAGATTTGTACTTAGTAATCGGGCATTGGGCATCGGGCATTGGGCATCGGGCATTGGGCATTGGTGATTGGTTATTAGTTATTAGTGGAAAATTGCCATTAGTTATTAGTTCTTATTGGGAATTTGTTATTAGTTATTTTATTATAAAACAACTCACAACTCACAACTAATAACAACAGTCAACAGTTAACTAACTTCATCCCTTAACAACCAACAACAGTCAACAGTCAACAGTCAACAGTCAACAGTCAACAGTCAACAGTCAACAGTCAACAGTCAACAGTCAACAGTCAACAGTCAACTAACTTCATCCTTCCAACAACTCCGTAGCATTGGTGCAGGGGAGCCAGAGCACGTAGCGATATCCAGATTCCGGGGCCCCTTGAATCGAGAGTTGACCGCCTTGAATTTCCACCAATTGGCAGCAAAGCAGCAGCCCCAAGCGTTCCCTGGCCCCGTAACCAGCTAACACCGGTGCGGTATCCTCGGCATTTTGGGCCACCAAAGCCGCCAACTCAGAAAACGCCAGCGTTAATCGCTGCGAACCCTGTGTCGGGAGTTGCGGTTCTCCGGGGGAGTCGGTTTCGGAGTTCGATGGCGAACCGCTACCCGATCCGACCTTCAACAAGTAGTCGGTGTAGAGTTTAGCATGGGGCAAACTTTCTCCCAACCAAGGATGAAAAACCCAAACTCCGATGTTGATACCGTCTTCTTTCCGAGAAACGTGGACTCGAATCACGCTGCCTGCCCCAGCAGATTGAATAATGCTAAAAATTAAGTGGTGCAGCATTTGCTGAACCTTATCTTTATCGACCAACCAGATGCGCGGCCCGGGCCCCATCGACAAATTAATTTCTTGCTCTCGCCTACTTGCCGCCGGCAACAAGATTGTCACAACCTGCTGGCACAAAGTTTCTATATCGACTGCGGTTCGCTTCAACGTGAAAGCGGAATCATCTAGTTCTGCCAGTTCCAAAATTTCTTCAACTAGCGATCGCAAAGATCGGCTGCTGTCTTGGATCACATCAATATATTCTTTTTGCTTGCTCGTTAAGGGGCCATAAATTTCTTGTTTCAACACGCTTGCCATGCCGAGAACAGAAGTGAGCGGTGTGAGCAATTCCTGCGCTAAATAATTCAGCAGTTTTACCTTAATTGAGTTAGTAGACAAATCGATAGGTTGGTTAGTCATTGGTAATTTTTATTGGTTCATTGTCGAGCGAGCGTTGGCGGTTCATTAGACCTATTCCAAAAGTCTATAACAATGTGTTTACACTTCACAAAAGAAAAAGGTAGGAAAGAAAAATATATATTCCTTCTTCCCTCGAACCTCTTCCTTCTTCCCTCGAACATCTTCCCGATCAGACTAATTAAGATTTAATCATTCTTTCTAAAGCTGATTGCAAGTCTTGAGTGAGTTCGGCCACTGCTAACCTGCGGCTGGTTTGATATCCCTCCCAACGATCGCCCACTGATATCGGTTCGCCCACGGTCATTTGTACTTGCTGTTTGCCCAACTTCGGTCGGCCGAAAGGATTTCCCCCTTTGATGCGAGCCAGTACGTCCCACAGCAGTAAAGTTGTTTCTGCCAAACGTTCTGCTGTTAGCTTTTCTTCGACGTACCTGCCCGTGACGGACACGAAACTTTCTACAAGTCTCATGTGCCACATCCGAAGACTTGCTTCTTCAGCGAGGCGATCGGCTAATCCTCTTTCTAAGGGAGAAAGTGCTGCAATATTTTTGATATCTTCTCGATAAATATAGTCCCAGCCTGCTTGTTCCAGACGGCGGCAGCGGTCTATTAAACTGCCTTTTGGCTTTAAATTAAAATATTCTTCTGCTACTTGCAAAGCCACGTCTAACAGTGCTTTCAGTCGAGCGATCATTACTTCATTGCCCGAATCGTTTGCCGTTTTTTCTGGGAGCGATAACGATGTTAAAATAGATGTTGGTGGCGGTAATGTTTTATGATAAAAACGGCTGTAAAACTCTTCCATCACTGCTAGCAAATGACCGCCCAGTCGGATAAGGCGCAGATATTGGAATTTGTGATTAGGGTTTTCGGAATCGGGATTGGCGGTCTCTAAGTTGGCGATCTCGGTGCGATCTAAGGGTGGCAGTCCGCAATCAATTTCTAATTGAGTTAAAAGTTTTTCTAGGGGTTGCCAAGGTGGGTTGACATAGCGGTATTGAATGCCGATCGGCACAATTAAAACTTTTTCAGTGCGTCCGGCTTTTAGCAAATCTTCAACGCACCAGAAGCCCATTTGAGCAATTCCCGGTTCGAGGGGGCTAACTATTTCATTGTGACCGTTGGTGGCGCCTTCTGGGGCGGCGGCGATCGGGAATTGGCTGTTGGCAAATAAATTGCGGGCCGATCGCAATCCGAGGCGATCGATTTTACCGCGAACAATCGGAGTGCCGCCGAGGTGAGAATACAACCAGCCCACGCCCGCACCAGCCCAGAGGGGAATGCCGCGATCGTAGATAAAGTGGGAATGTACGGGGGATTTTAGGGGAATGCCTTTTGCCCGCGCCGCCTGGGGAACGAGTTTCCAAATTAGTTGTCCCAAACAGTACGGATCGTCTGAGTTGGGGTGGCGGAAGGCTAGCAAGAAGCGAACTTTCTGATTTTGAAATTGGTGGAATAGTTCGGCGAGGGTTTCGACGTTTTCGGCTTGAATGTGACTGATACTCGTCCGAAATCGCAGCCACCAGGGGAGTATTTGCTTACAACCTTGCATCACTAGCGGGTTGTAGGCTGGGGGTATGAATTCCAGCGGCGGCTGAACTTGGCTAATTGAATTGGGCATTTTGCGATTTTAAATTTTAGATTTTAGATTTTAGATTACTAGGCTGCGGTAAAAACTTCCAATTGTTACAATGCTGAAGTTTTTTTGATTAACCGCAGAGGAAACAGAGGACACGGAGGAAGAGAGGAGATAGCAAAACGTGTCAATTTAACGTCAAAAGTATTACCTGTCTTGGATCGAATATTATGTCCAGTCGATCGACCACAATATTTTGGTCGGGGCCGGTTTACGGGATTTCTGGCTGATATTACAGATCGGGGGTGAACCCGGCCACACAAGAATTACCAAAATAATTTGGTTTAAAGCCCCGTCCTTGTAGGACGGCTTTCTGTGCTATACTTACGCTAACACGACAGGCGTAACTATGTTGGTATTTGAGGCAAAACTTGAGGGAACGCAGCAGCAGTACGAGAGGCTAGACGAAGCCATCCGCACTGCTCGCTTTGTTCGCAATAGTTGTCTCAGATACTGGCTCGACAACTTGGGAATCGGCAAGTACGAGTTAAGTGCCTACTGCGCTGTCCTAGCCAAAGAATTTCCCTGGGCCGCTAAACTCAACTCGCAAGCGCGTCAGGCTTCTGCTGAAAGAGCTTGGTCTGCAATTGCGCGGTTCTACGACAACTGCAAAAAAAGCAAACCAGGGAAAAAAGGCTTTCCGCGCTTTAAGAAATATCAGACCCACGGCTCTGTTGAATATAAAACAACAGGTTATAAATTGTCGTTCGATCGACTTACTATCACTTTCACTGATGGTTTTGAAGCCGGAAGCTTTAAGCTGTGGGGAACTCGCGACCTACACTTCTATCAATTAAAGCAGATTAAGCGAGTCCGCGTAGTTCGTAGGGCTGACGGTTACTATGTGCAGTTTTTGATAGACCAAGAGAGGTTAGAAAAGAGAACACCAACTGGTAAAACACTAGGTTTGGATGTTGGCTTGACGCACTTTTACACCGATTCAGATGGTCAAACAGTTGAGAACCCGCGTCATCTCAGGAAGTCCCATAAAGCACTCAAACGACTGAACCACCGTTTTTCGAGAACAAAAAAAGGCTCTAAAAACAGAGCCAAAGCGAGAAACCGATTAAGCAGAAAACACCTCAAAGTAAGTAGACAGCGTAAAGATTTTGCCGTGAAATTGGCAAGATGCGTAATCCAGTCTAGCGACTTGGTAGCCTACGAGGATTTGCAGGTGCGAAATTTGGTCAAAAATAGAAAGTTAGCCAAGTCTATTTCTGACGCTGCATGGTCTAATTTCCGGCAATGGTTGGAATATTTTGGCAAAGTGTTTGGAGTGGTAACAGTCGCTGTGCCTCCGCACTACACTTCGCAAAATTGTTCTAACTGTGGAGAAGTTGTTAAAAAGTCTTTGAGTCAAAGAACGCACCGCTGTCAGCACTGCGGTGTTGTACTAGACCGTGACTGGAATGCAGCAATCAACATACTGGAGTTAGGACTTCGTACCGTGGGGCACACGGAAACGTTAAACGCCTCTGGAGACATCGACCGCTGCATTGGTGAGGTAACTCCTCAATGTAAGTCGAGTCGTGGAAAGAGGAAGCCTAAACAGTGATGTTTAGAATCCCCGACCGTTTACGGCGGGGAGGATGTCAAGATTATTTTACAGGACTAGATATGAACCCATCATCTTTTTTACCCCCTGTCCTTGACAAGGGGAATGCGAGGGGGTCAATCGATTTTAGATTTTAGATTTTAGATTTTAGATTTTAGTCGGATACAGGTTTTTTATTTCTCCACGGATGAATCCGGGGGCTTGTATCCTGGATGCTTTCGGTCGGAAACTCGACTAAAAACGATATTTATCCTCAGTTTCAGCCTTCAACACAGATTTTTGCAATCTAAAATCTAAAATCTAAAATCTAAAATCCTATTGTGCGGCTTCAAATATCATTTCCTGGAAGTTGATGACATCCGATCGCGGATCGCAGTGGGTGACTTTGACTTCTAGCCGATCGCCTATGGCGACCGATCGACCAAATCGCATTGCCAATTCTAAACCCAACTCTTCCAATAAAATCAATCCGAGATTGCTGTCTTCCCTCAACCAGCGCAGCATTAAAGCTTCCCAAACTTCGTCTGGGTTGCGCCGCAAATATTCCAATCCCCAATAGCGGTTAGTTTGGCGTTCGACAGTGGATGCTTCTTTAACTGCGGTACCGAGACACATCACAATGTCCTGTATTTCTTCAGCGGAAAAAGGCAGTGGTTCGCCCCGCAGGTGGGCTTTGATTTGGAAGTGAGTCAGCAAGTCGGTATAGCGGCGGATCGGGGAAGTAACTTGAGTGTATAATTCCAAACCCAAGCCGGCGTGGCGTCCGGGGGTGAGGCCCATTTCGCTGCGCGGCATACAGCGACGCACGGCGCAAGCGCGGGCGGGGCCAGCAGGCACGGCCAGCAGTTCTTCATCGGGAGGGAGTTCGGGCTGTGGCTGATAGCGGTAGGGTATGGGCAGGTTGTTAGCTTGACCGTAGCGGGCGGCTAGTTCGCCGGCTAAAATCATCATTTCGGCTACTAGCATCCGGGCTGTGGAGTCGTCGATGACGTGGATTTTGATGTCGTCGCCGTTGACTTTGATGACGGATTCGGGCATGAAAATGCTGATTGCCCCTTGGGCTTCCCGCCATTTTTGCCGCAGTTTTGCCGCTTGTGCGATCGCTGCTATTTCCGGTTCTGCTTCGATTCCCAACTCCAGCATTTCGTCTACGTCATCGTATGTCAAGCGGTAGGTGGGTTTTATGGTGCTGATGTGGATGCTGTAATCTTGAGCCGCGCCGATTTCGTCTAAGGTGACGCTGAAGCTGAGGGCGCTGCACTCTTTGCCTTGAATTAAACTCATCGGCCCGGTTGCCAAAGCTGGGGGAAACATGGGAATCATTCCCGTGGGCAGATAAACCGTAGTGGTGCGCTTTCTGGCTTCGAGGTCGAGTTCGTCTCCGGGGGAAAGCAAGCGGGTGGGATCGGCGATGTGTATCCAGATCCGCTGCTGGCCGTTTTCGAGGAATTCTAAGCTGAGGCCGTCGTCGATTTCGGTGGTGCTTTCGTCGTCGATCGTGTAAACCTTGAGGTGAGTTAAATCGAGACGATTTGTGTCCGAGTCGGTTGGGGGATTTTCTAGGCAGCGTTGGGCCACTTCTAATACCTTTGCGGAGAATTGTAGGGGAATTTGGCTGCGCCGCAAAAACAGGTTTTCGTGGGTACTCCAGAGGCCGAGATCGACTAGGAGCCCAAAGGCTGCTTCGGAGTTTTCGGAGCGTTCTAAGCTGGCTAAAGTTTCTAAAGCCGGGGTGCGGTGCGTTGCTTCTTCTCCGAGGAGGGCAAAGCGTTCTAGGGCGTCGAGGCGAGTTCTGTCGCTATTTTCCCAATCTACATTTTCCCCTGCCAGCCGCTGTTTGACTCGATCCCAAAATCCTTGGGATTCTTGGTGTCGCTGCTGTTCTACTTCTTGCTGGTGTTTGATTTCGGCTACTTGGGCGGCTGAGCGCGGTTCGTAGCGATCGCCCTTTTGTTTGAAATACAGCTTATCTGTTGATAGCAAACAGTAAGCAGCGTAACACTGGGCCGCACTGCGTTCGGAAAATAGCAGCATTGCCAGGGATTCGGGGTCTGCCGTTTCTCCGTCGCCGACTAGGAGTTCCCAAGCTACTTCCAAACTCGACGGATCTGAGTAGGCTTCTACTTCTTTGAGAAATTTGGGAATGTCGGAAGGTTTGTAAGTTTCTCCGACTACTTCGTAGCTGATTTGTTTGGGCGGTATGCTGTGCGGTTGACCGTTTTCATCTACCACGACCCAGTTTTTCTTGCCGTCGGGGCGATCGGCAACTGCCAGACGGCGGTCGCCGTGTACTCTAAATTCTACTAACGTTCCCTTCTCCACTTGCCAGCTTTATATTTGAGATTTTGGATTTTTACAGTAGCCACTTATCGAGTTTCGAGCTTGCGATTTGAGATTTTGGATCTTGGCAATTTTTATGGTCAATTGTGACAGTTAAAATCTAATAAAAAGTTGTTCTTTTTCTTTCTTATTTTTTAACTTTTGACTTTGGATTAAGACTTGCGCTGCGGCGACTCTCAACCCTATTTCGCGATTATTTCGCTGCATTCTTGCTGCACTCTTAATAGCAGAAAGACGTTGTTTTCGCGCAAGTCTTATTCCCAGTCCAAAATCTAAAACCCAAAATCCCAAATCCTGTTAACCTTCTTGGTTTACGAAGGGCATCAAAGCTACAATTCTTGCTCTTTTGATGCTTCTGGTCAGGTCTCGCTGCTGTTTTGCCGTCAAACCGGTAATCCGGCGGGGCAAAATTTTACCGCGTTCTGTGACGTATTTTTTGAGCAAATCGACATCTTTGTAGTCGATCGGGTCTCCTGGTTTGATGGGCGAAACGCGCCGGCGAAAGTAAGTCATGGTTTGTTGTTTATTGACTGTTGACTGTTGACTGTTGACTTAGTTTTTAGTTATTAGCCGTTAGTTGCTAGCCGTCAGGAAAGCATTTGTTAGTTAGCTGCTTTTCGCGGGTCAGTCGATTTTAGATTTTAGATTTTAGATTTTAGATTTACTCCACAAATGAATCTGGGAGCTTGAACCTTCGTCTAAAATTTTGCGCTCTCCACTCAGGATTGTCGGGGGCTTTTACCCGTTTTTGGGCGGGTTCAATATCGATTGCCAACAACTGATGACTGATGACTAAGGACTAATGACTAATCACTACTTGATCTCTTTGTGGGCAGTGTGCCTGTTGCAATGGGGGCAGAACTTTTTGAGTTCCAGCCGCGCCGTCGTGTTGCGGCGGTTCTTGGTGGTGGTGTACCGAGACACGCCTTTGGAGCGTTTGCTTACGTTTGTACGGCACTCAGTACACTCTAGAGTAATTATGATGCGGACGCCTTTAGCCATAATTCTAAATAAATTTCGACTAATTTAAACACAATTTATTATCTTCTCACATTGCTCTGCACTTGGTCAAGCAATCTTCTAACTTTGATGTCGAGGGAGTAGCCGCGGCGGGCTCCGACAACGATCGTCCCGCCGATGCGATCGTGGAAAGCTTGGGGAAACCTTTCGCCGGAGTTGAGGGCAACGCTACAGTCGATCGCCAGGGGCAGCATCAGCAGCAAGACGGCGGCGTTGGTAGATGTGAGCCCAGCTATACCTGCGAAGGCTAAGCCAGCGCAAATGCCCAGCAATGCCTCGCGCTTGCACAGTTCTTGCACTCCCGGAGTCCGTAGGAATCTGGTATCGGCAATTTTCATGTCCAAGGCCCAGCGCCCGAGACTTTGACCTTGGTTTTTCCTGACGATGGCTACGCGCAGGATCAGCCACAGCAATACAAAAAATATGGTTTGGACGATCGCATTATTGCCCAGAAGCAAACTGGGCAGCCAAACTGCGATTCCGTCGATGCAGAAGGCCGCTGCGCGGCGGCCGACGGATACTTTGGGAAGGAGAGGTACTAAATCGGAACTCATAGGCAAAAAGGTCGATCGCCACTAGCTACTTTTTCATATTAAGCTGTGGATTAATCGATCGGCATCTATGGCGCATAACTCAACTTCCAAGCCAACCGCTAATTATTCAAGCTGAAAATGGATTTTCGCCAATTCCCAACTGCTTTTTCGACTTTTCCACCTGTTCCCACAGTGTTTGGATCTGAGTAAATGCCTGTTCTACAGAGATTTTACCGTTAGATGTCAAGGAACTGATGTAGCCCACTCGCTGAGAAAACTCTTGTAAATTCGCATTAAATACCACATTCTCTGGCTTTACTTCACCGTAATAGCGATTTTGAGGATATAAAAAATTTGAATTTGCTACCATTGCTTTAACCTCGGATGAAAACTTTTTTCCTGAACTTATCAAGATTATTATAAACCGCGCTTCCCTTCTCAAGTTGTGCTGTAAGTAGCAAAAATCATGTGATATTTTGGGAGCTTTTTTGTGATGGCAATTACACCGAGAGATGAAGGCGACAAAAACCTAAGTAACTTCACGTTGTATAAAACTTACCCATACGGGGTCAAGAATCAGGTTTCTGGGTTAAGGTTTATAAGTTCCGATTAGGCGTCAAAACGTGGTTTTTGTTCGTCCAGGACTGACTTATTAAAATAAGTGACAAAAACTCCAAAAATGGATATGATTATTGCCCACATAAATAGTTATACTTTTAGTAGGAAACTGCGTAATGTCTCCCAATGCGCGATCGCCTCATCCCAAACCCCGGCTAAGGCAAGTGTTAATCAGACTTGCCATCGCCGTAATTGCTGCTGCTGTTATCGCCTTCAACATTCCTCACTCCTTAATTCCCGTGTTTAAAGAATCCGTATCCGAAGCAAGGCAGCCACCAGAAATCCAGAACCTGCTCGCCGGCCGGCGCAAAATTGTGACAGTGAGCGACAGCATCACCGAGGCCGGAAAATACCCCGGAGGTTACGTTGTCTGTGAGTCCTAAGTTTGAATAGTAACACCTGCTTTTGGTCAAGCAGGGAGTGCTGGAATCCCTAAGCTTTTAGCTACTACGAAGTAGTATAGCATTGACAATCAAAATCAGCCACATTTTTTAAGTTGTAAGTGATTTAGTCCTTAACTCTCTGCTAGATTGCTTTTAGCTCTTAATAAGAGCATGGTAGTGGTTGAGAACTTAACTTTTATTTGCGGTTTGCTTTCCACGCTGTCCGCTTTACGTCAAGTTTCTCGGCTCAATATCAAGGTGAAAAATGCAATGACACAATACACTAACAAGGCATTGGACAGTAATTCGCAGGAGGTTTTATGGTAATGGTTGACTACTCGCTTTTCACATTGAAGCTTTTCTCGGCACTAGGTTGCGGGCTGATGGCTGGAGTCTTCTTCGCCTTCTCGACGTTTGTGATGAAAGCCCTTGCCCGACTCCAACCAGCACAGGGTATTGCCGCCATGCAAGCTATCAATATAACGGCGATTAATCCGTTATTTATGACGGCGCTATTCGCAACGGCTGCTGCTTGCATCTTTCTGGCTATCTCCTCGCTTTTAAAGTGGCACCAACCCGGTGCTGCCTATTTGCTCGTTGGCAGCCTGCTCTATCTTGTCGGTACTGTAGGAGTGACGATCGCGTTCAATGTGCCGCTAAATGATGCGCTGGCGACTGTCGAGCCAAGCAGCACTGACGGTGCGGGTTTATGGGCTAGATACCTTACTGAATGGACGTTCTGGAATCATGTTCGGACGGCTGCGGCGCTGGCGGCATCGGCTTTGCTTACCCTTGCGCTCAGTTATCGAGCGGTACAATTTTAATTTGACATTTTTACTTTTGAGCGATCGCGCGATAGATGCGATCGCAAAAACGAAATTTATTGAGGAGGGTAATTATAATATGGTTGTGCTGCTGGAGGGTCATATTGATGGTGATCGTAGCGGTCTTTATTTGAATTAAAAGAAGCAAACGCAAAAAACATTGTTATTATCAGTGCTATGATACATCCACACCCAGACGAAGTATTTTTTTGAGAAGGATCATCCTGTAATTGATTTGGGTTTTCGGTATTATATTCAATGTTTTGAGTAATATTTTGGGTATTATATTCAATGTTTTGAGTAATATTTTGGGTATTATATTCAATATTTTGACCATTTTTATAAACTTCCCAAAGTTTTCTTGCCGCATTTGGATCGCCAAGATATTCAAGATATTCACAGGCCAGCTCAACAATTGCTGTTGTATCTACACCTCTTCTACTTGTCCATACCCATGTTCCGTGTTTAGTTACATATTTATTAATTTTTTGTTTTCCTTCTTTAGATGTCCTAAAATTAGTAGGTGCTTTATTAGGAGGATTCCCTATTGCAGCGTAAAGATTAGTAAGAGAAACTTGTTTATTCTCAATTGTTATTTCAATTCCATTGTAAATTAAGTTTGCCATAATTACACCAGGATTTTGAATTACTTAAACTTTGATCTTTGCTGCTCGATCATCAATCAACTGTTTTACATCTTTATCAACTGGATTATCTAGGGGTAGATAGGCACCTAAGATGCAGCGATCGCACATAGTCATGGCTTTAATTTCATTCTTTTGGTAAATTTGGATCTTCGCGACAAGTCGAGAGTGGTAATGCTTCACCGCCTTGAATCGTGATAATCCTCATCCGACTGCTATCTACAACAACATTTAAACAAGCACAGTTATATCCGTGATTGCCATTGGTTAGAACAACTTCTTTCCCATCAGAGATGGGAATGGTATCCATTCCTTTAGGTGGAGATTGACCTTGCTGTGAGATAGTCCAAGTGCCATCTCTGTCTTTTAAATACCAATTTCCAGGTGTGGGATTTTGCAACCATCCACACCTAGTTTCTGTAGCCTTAACAGGCAAAGCTATGACAGAAATAAAGGACATGATAGCCAGCATAAGCAAGCTTCTTTTCATAACTCTAATCATTTCATCACCTCTTTGGTAAAGTATCACTACAAGCGGATTCTTTAAATTGTTGAAGCAACCGATTTCTATCCGCTGGGGGAAGATAACTCATTAATTTAGCTGGATCGACTAACGGTTTAGGCCAAGCGTATTCGTAGATACCAGGTTGCTCATTTCTAGTGTTAACAAAAGCGACTCCTAAATAGTTGCCTTGTTGAATGATACTCGCGAAATTAGTTGTTTTGATGGATTTTCCAGAGATAGTTCCTTGAGCAAAACTTATCCCCATGTCATTTTCTGTGGGAATAAAAGTTTCTATAATACAAACTTTACCTTTAAGAGTTGAAGGGTAAATATTTTGAGTTTCTTCTAGTGCCGTCCATTGACCGAGAAAAGGTGCTACATCAGGATTAACTGGCAACCAAGCTCTAACAAACGCGTTCAATTTCTGAGTCTCAGTTTCATTACGGCGATCTCGAATATAAAAATCACGATTCCCCGGCGACGGCGAAGCCACAAAATTGCGAAACCGATTCATTAATTGCTGCAATTCATTCTCAGTTGGGTATCGTTTAGATTGTTGTGCAATAATTGGTAAACAAGAACCCAAAATTATTAAATTGACCATCAAGGCTACTAGCCGGCGTTTTCTCATAAATAATACTCTCAAGTTCTGTTAACCCTGAGTTTACCAGCAAATCAGCACATCTCCTCCTTGCTCATAAAACCTATGTATAAACCACCACTCCCACAGCCCCAACTCGATCGCACACCAATCACCTCCGATCGCACTGTGCTAAGAAAAACATACGCGATCGCCAAAAAAGCAGAGCGCCACAATTGGGCAAAACTAATAACCTGTGCGGTTATATTACTGCCTGCAAACCTCGCTTTTTCTGTTCCTACTTACTTGGGTAGCGAAACAATTGCTGAGGCTGACAGCGCTAAATTTACTCAAAAGGTTAACATCATCCTGGCTCAAGACAGCACCCAGGTGCCGCTGAGCATTCGGTATGGTGGGACAGAAGCTAGGGGAGGCTTTGTCCTCATTCAACTTACTGCACCCAATCGAGATACAACTCAACCGGCTTACGGTGGCAAGCTTCGTTTCTACGATGTTCATCTTGCCAAAATGTTTGAAACTTCCCATTTTTTGTGCCAGCAGTTTAGAGGCGTTTCCGGTTATGAATGGGTTTATTCAGCAGGTAATGGAAGTATTCGCATGGGAAACTTTAGAATTCCCTGTAGTTTAGCTAGCGAAATGGCTTCAACCTACGGCTTAGGTAAGCCAGAACGCACAAACATTGCCAAAGATACCGAGGGCGGCCCTCCTGAATCAGATGTCTATTCTATTCCGATTTTAGACATCACCGGTTCTAAGGTTCAGCGGTGGATGAATTTTGTGCAAAATTTTAAACCAACTAAGTAGGTAGGCGTAAAAAAACCAAATTATGTTAAGATCAGTAAAAACTCAAGATTTAATTTACAAAATTAACAAATATGGGCGCAGGTTTAAGAGTATTTCTCAATCAAGAAGAAGACCGAACACTATTTGAATTGAGGACGGCAACAACAGTACCTCAAAAAGTAAAATATCGAGCA